>JAQXGN010000054.1 GCA_029006735.1 Caryophanales bacterium | reverse complement strand
ATAACTCATATATGATATCTCCTGAACAAAGATATTATATAACGAAGAGGCAATTTCTTATAGATTTGTCTCTTTTTTACTAGAAGTCATCAAAAAAGAGGATGGAAACCTTATATTAGGTTTCTAAACATCCCCTTTTTTTATTAATTTAATTTTATTTTTTAGCAAGTAATTCTTTAATATCTAATAATAGTTGTTCACTTCTTGTTAATTTATTAGCTTCTTCTAATGCTTTTCTTTCTGCTTCTTCTTTTGCCAATCTATCTGCTTCTTCTTGTTCAGCTAATTTTTCTAAAGCAGCTTTTTCTTTTCTTGATAATTTTAATCCTTTTTCTTGTTTTAATTTTGCTCTTTTAACAACATCTTTTGCATTTGCTTCAGCTTCTTTTACTGAGTTAAATGCTTTAACAATAAGGAATAAAACTAAAGCAATGAGCAAGAAGTTGATGATAGCGCTGATAAATGCGCCCCAATCAATATAGATTGATGAAGCTAAATCAATTACTTGTTCTGTTGATCCTTCTACCGTTGTATATTTTGTTACTAAAAATGTATACATTGATTCAAGACCATCTCCTGGGATTAAATAATAGATTGCTGTATTAATTAATGGTTTTAAAATGCCGTTTGCTAAAGCAGTGACAATAGCAGTAAATGCACCACCAATAATCATACCAACAGCCATATCCATTACATTTCCACGGGATATAAATTTTTTAAATTCTGTAAAAAATTTTTTCATTTTGAAAGTACTCCTTTTATTTCATAATAAATATTTTACACCATATATTTCATCTTGTCGACTTAGAAAATAATGAATATTAAGAAAAGCAAGAAAACTCTTTCATTTTTTTTGTATTAAATTTAAAATTAAACATATGTTATTATTTATATGCTAAAGGAAGTATAAACATGAGAAAAATTGTTTTATCAAATGAAGAAATTCAAAAAATATGTAAACGTATTGGAGAACAATTATCAACTAGATATCGTTTTAATGAATTACCACCAATAATTATAGGAGTAATGAAAGGTGCAATCCCTTTTTTAGTTGATTTAGTTAACAATATGGATATCCCACTATTAATCGACTATATTCAAATTGGAAGTTATAATGGAACAGAATCTACTGGAACCGTAATTATTAAAAAAGATGTTTCATTAGATATACAAAATCGCGATATTGTAATTGTTGAAGATATTATCGATTCTGGAATATCAATGAATTTCCTAATTGATTATTTCAATAAAAAATATTCACCAAAAAGCATTATTACAGTTTCTTTATTAGATAAAAAATGTAATAGGAAAATTCGTTTTGATGTAGACTATGCTGGATTTGAAGTTGAAAACTATTTTCTTTTAGGTTATGGCCTTGACTATAACGATTTAGGTCGTAATACAAATTATGTTTTCATTCCTGATAAAGAAGAAATCGCAGAATGGGATAGAATTAATGCATTATCAAATAAAAAATAAGCTCGGCGAGCTTATTTTTTTATTCAATAGTAACTTTTTTAAAATTCTTTTTCCCTTTTCTAACAAATACTCCATCTAATAAATCTTCTTTAGAAACAGCAAACTTAACATCTGTAATTTTATTATCATTAATCATAACGCCACCTTGTTCAACAGATCTTCTAGCATCAGATTTTGATGTTGCAAGGCCACTAGCTACTAATAATGATAAAACATCAAGTTTGTCATCAACTAGTAAAGATGCATCAATTGGAGTAGATGGCATATCTTTACTATTATCGCCTTTACCAAATAAAGATTCGGCTTGTTTTAATGCTTCTTCATATGCTTCTTTGCCATGAATAAATGTAATTACTTCTCTAGCAAGAGCTTTATGTGCTTCTCTTAATTCTGGATGTTCTAAATTTTTTCTTTCTAATTCTTCAATTTCTTCTTTTGATAAGAATGTTAAAAATTTTAAGTAGTCAATAACTTTACTATCTTCTGAATTAATAAAGAATTGATACATTTCATATGGACTTGTTTTATTTCTATCTAACCAAATAGCTTTACCATTTGTTTTACCAAATTTTGTTCCATCGGATTTTGTTAATAATGGCATAGTAAAAGCATATGCTTCTTTACCTTCTTTTCTTCTAATTAAATCAATACCTGCAGTAATATTCCCCCATTGATCTTGCCCTGCGACTTGGAAGGTAACATTTTTTGTTTTATTTAAATACCAGAAATCTAATGCTTGTAATGTCATATAAGAAAATTCAGTAAATGTAATACCACTATCTAATCTTCTAGCAACAATATCTTTTCCTAACATATAATTAACATTAAAATATTTACCAAAATCTCTTAAGAAATCAATAATGTTTATATTCTTTAACCAATCAGCGTTATTAACAACTTCAAATCCAAATAATCTTGTTGCTTGTTCTTTTAAACACTCAAAATTATGATTAACTTGTTCATAAGTAATCATTGGTCTTTCTGCATCTGGTTTTGGATCACCAATTAAACCTGTTCCTCCACCAACTAACAAAATAGGATTATGTCCTGCATCTTTTAAACGTTTTGAAATTAAAAAACTTGAAAAATGACCAATGTGAAGCGAATCGCCTGTTGGATCAGTACCAATATAAAAGGTTACTCCTCCTGCATTAATCTTTTCTCTTACTGATGGATCGGAAACATCCTTAATCAATCCTCTCCATTCTAATTCTTCATAAATTCCCATAAATCTCCTCCTAAAAAATAAAAAGCCATCCTAATTAAAGGACGACTTTGAAATCGTGATACCACCTTTATTCATAAATAGCTCACACTATTTATCTCAATGAGTTTAACCAAACTCGAATACTTTAACGGGTATTAATCGATATAGCCTACTGATATTTCGGTATATAGCTCCAAGATGTATTCGTCATTTTTAATCACTATTTTTCACCAACCAATAGTTCTCTATTAGATAATCAAATGAGTACTAATTCTTTTCTTCGCTTTAACAACAATATTTTATTTAAAGATATCTTTAAAGTCAATAATTATTATTGTTTTTGACAATCATCAATAAACGTTTTAACAATATGAGCATAATTCTTTTTGTTAACATAACAAGTTAATAAATGATCGCTATTAGGAATAATGTATAATCTCTTTAATTCACTTGAACATGCATCATAGTTTTTACGTGAAAACTCAGGTGAAACTACACTATCTACCTCACTAGTTATTAAACAAACTGGACATCTTGAAGTCTTTAATATATTTATACTATTGTACTTATATAAGTCAACTTTTAGTTTCTTTTTTGTAAAAATGTTTAATATACGAACAGTTATTTTTGCATGAAGCGGAAGCAGATGAAGTCTTTTTCTTAACATATATTCAAACTGTTCATGAGTAGTGGTATATGCACTATCTGCAATTATACCAATTACTTGATTAGGTATTCTATTCGCACTTAATAATGCAATATTGCCTCCCATAGATGTTCCGTTAATGACAATCTTAATATCTTTACCTTTAATTTCAACTAATTTATTAATCCAACGTAATAAATCAAGATGCTCATAATATCCAAAAGAAGCAAAATTACCTTGGCTTAATCCAACTGATCGATGATCAATTGAAAGTACATTATATCCTAAATCCTTAAAAATATATTGTTGAAGCCCATAAGCAACTTTAGCTTCTGCTCCATATCCAGGAAGAGAAATGACATAAATATTTGAATCATTTTTATCATATAAATAAGCATTTAGATTTAAGCCATCAAATGATACATTAGAAATAGTTTTTGATTGAGTAAAGAAATCATTATTATTTCTTATTTTATCTTTCCTAATATTATCTTTTACAATATTCAATCCTTTGGAACGACATATATGCTTAAACTTACTTGGCTTAGCGTTTTTCATAAAAATATGATTAATAGTTTTATTTGCAATAATAACTGCACTCAAAAAATATAGAATAACTAAAACAAATAAAACAATATATAAAATGAAGACTGGATTATTCTTTAAAAATACTAACATGTTTTTTCTTTACATCCTTCCTTATATAATTTTTCAATAAAGTTTTTTTCTACATCACTAATATTACCTTTACAAGCCATAAAACATACACTAAATTTAACAAATTCTTCAATTGATTCTTTGCTAAATTGACCAACAATAGAAATAAAATTTAATAAAAGACTGATTATACTATCTTTTTGTGTTATTGAAAGAGCATATTCTCTATATGCATTATATGTTACATTACTCGTAAGAAATTCTTTTGCTAGAAAATATTCCTTTTCATCCACATCCCCATCTAAAACACAAGAAATTAAGCAGAACATAAAAAATATTTTATTTACATCTTGATCTAAATGATTAGATAGTTCTTGCATTGCTGCACGTATTGTAATAAAACATTCCTTTTGTATTATTCTTAATTCATCAATGCTTTTACTACAAAATTCAGTGAATATATTTTCTAAATCCATAGTTAACCTCCCACATCGTTTTTTTTGCTAAAACCCTCATTAATTTAGTATTCTTTTAAACTTTTTACATAATAATAAGTTTCTTTTTCTCCCTTTTCCTTAAGCATTAGTAATAATTCGTATAGTTTATTATATGTATCCGGATGCATCAATTCTTTTGCCCTTCCATTTAGTAAATATTCTAATGGATATCCGTTATCATAATTCTTTCCTCTATATATTTTACTTGCTGCAACTCTGTCCGCAAACATTTCTTTCAAATACTTTATTGGCATTTTAATTGGGGCATATTGTTTTGTCTTCACATCAACATCAAACCAATATTCAAAATGATGTTTATTTCTTCCTTTATGATGTATCCAAGCTTTGGAATAACCTCTTTCTCTTCTCTCTTTATCATTTGGGCTTTTATTACCTTGATAGTATTTCGCACCATTCCAAAATTCTATGAAAGAATATTTTGATAAATCATGCCATATCCCTTGCCATCCGATTCCTATTTTAAAACATATTTTTCTTACTTCTCTCCTATGCTTATTAATTGTATGCAAATGTTTAAATGGTTTCATGCTATTTACCCCCATTATATTTTCTTTCAATACATTCACAGATTCTTAATCCATCAATTGCTGCAGACATAATTCCTCCTGCATATCCAGCTCCTTCACCACATGGATAAATTCCTAATACTGAACTATTTCCATTGTCATCTCTTGGGATAGTAATTGGAGAAGAAGATCTAGTTTCAACCCCTGTTAAAACATTATCCTTATTAACTAATGGTTTCAATCTTTTTCCCATATGGTTTAAACCATCTCTTAATGAATTAGTAATAAATGAAGGCAATATATCATCTAGACGTGCAAAATAAAATCCTGGTTTATATGATGGTTTTACAGATCCTATATGAGTAGAAATCCTATTATTTAAAAAGTCACCAACCAATTGAACTGGAGCAAAATATGGATAATCTATATTAAACGCTTTTTTCTCCAATTCTTCTTGAAAATACATTCCATCTAACGGAGATGACTTATAATAATCATCAACATTAACAGAAACTAATAATGCGGAGTTTGCGTTTTCCATATCTCTTTTAAAATATGACATTCCATTAACTAAAATAGAATTTTCTTCTGTGTTTGATGCAACAACTTCTCCTCCAGGGCACATACAAAAGGAGTAAACACATCTACCATTAGATAGATGTTCCACTATCTTATATTCAGCGCGTTTCAACTTAGGATTTTTATATTCCTTACCATACTGCCCTTTGTCTAATTCCTCTTGTTTCATTTCAATTCTAACTCCAACAGAAAATGGTTTTGGATTAATCAAAATGCCTTTATTATATAACATTTTAAAAGTGTCCCTAGCAGAATGTCCTATAGATAGTATTAAATCATCTGTTTTTACGCTAAAAACCCTCTGTTTATCATCTTTTATGATTACATTATCTATTTTTCCATCTACAGAAGTATACTCAAGGAATGTATGATTAAAGAATATCTCTCCACCCAATGAAATTATTTCTTTACGTATATTTTTTACAACAATTTTTAGATAATCTGATCCTATATGAGGATGAGCTTCATAAGATATTTCTTTGGGTGCTCCATGCTTAATTAATTCATTAATTACAAATCTGATACGTTTATCTTTTATGCCAGTAGTAAGTTTTCCATCAGAAAAAGTGCCTGCACCACCTTCACCAAAACAAACATTACTAGAAGAGTTAAATATCCCAGATGATTTAAATTTTTCAACATCTATTTCTCTTTCTTCAATGCATTTTCCTCTCTCATAAATAATTGGATTCATGCCCGCTCTTGCTAAATATAATCCAGCAAACATACCAGAAGGGCCAAAACCTATAATGATTGGTCTATATTTAGAATGTATTTTATTTATTTGAATCTCTTCAACATAATCAACTTTTCTTACATTTTTATTCCATGAAAAATCGTATTCTTTATTAAGAGAAATTTTTAAAGAGTAAACAAAAATAATATGATCTTTTTTTCTAGCATCAACGGCTTTTTTGATTATTTGAAGATTATTAATTATACTAGCATTTACTTTTAATTGTTTTGCAGCTTTATAGATTAATCTATCTTCATTTTCATCTAAGAATAGTATTACATTATTTAGAATCAAATCCATATTATTCCCCTTACTAATATCCTAATTATACAGCCTATTTACTGCCTAAACAATAACTAATACAGTAAATATCACTTTCCACAATAATATAATAAAAAGTGCGACTTTTAGCGTGAAAATTAATATGTATATCTAATAACAACCTAACTATTATTTGCACAAAAAAGCCCAATTAATTTTATTTCAAACTAATTGGGTCTTATTATTTTAAATTGATGCTTTAATTGAATCTATTAATTTGTTTTCTGCCAAAGAGCAAACCATATCAATTGAAGCACTAATAGTTGTTCTATCTGCAACACCATGTGCTTTTAAAACTAGTTTATTTACACCAAGAATAATTGCTCCACCTTGTGAATTAAAATCAAATTTATCCATC
Source organism: Caryophanales bacterium (assembly GCA_029006735.1). Lineage (GTDB taxonomy): Bacteria > Bacillota_I > Bacilli_A > RFN20 > CAG-449 > UBA3210. Next base: position 59,369 of record JAQXGN010000054.1, on the reverse strand, counting down.
AGTCTTTTAATTAATTTTTTTATTGCTTTTGCTTCAGATTCATCAGTTGCATTATTTACTTCTGCTATCATTTGCTTAATAATCATTTTTGCAGTTCCTTCAACATTTTTTAAAAGGATATTACCTGCGAATCCATCACTGACAATTACATCGCAATTTCCACTTAAGCAATTCGACCCTTCAACATTTCCAACAAAATTAATATCTTGCATCTCTTTGAGTAATTGATGAGTATTTTTAACTAATTCATTTCCTTTTTTCTCTTCACTTCCATTTGATAGTAATGCAACTTTAGGATTATCAGATATATTTAATGCTTTTGCATATTCTAATCCCATATGCGCAAATCCAATCAAATGTTCTTCTTTACAATCTACATTAGCACCACAATCAACTAAGATTGAATAACCACCTTTTGAATTTGGTAATTTTGTTGCTAAAGTTGGACGACACTTATTTACTCTACCTACAATAAAGGTTGCAGATACTAAAACTGCTCCTGTATTTCCTACACAAATAATTCCATCAATATCATCTCTATTAGATAATAATTGCATCCCTTTTATTAAAGATGATTCTTTCTTTTGCTTTAATACACTAGTTGGAGAATCTTCATTTGTAACTATTTGTTCGCAAAATAAAGTTTCAACTCTATCTGAGGGATATGCTAAATTAGCCAATGTATCATTAATAACCTTCTCTTGGCCTGCTAAAATAACAATTAAATCATCTCTTCTATTAACAGCATCTATCGCACCATTAATAATCTCACTTGGTGGATTATCTCCTCCATTTATATCAACGATTACTTTTCTCATTTTGTCCTCTTATTCAACAGAAACAATGATACTATATACATCTTGTTTTCCTTCTATTTCACCAAATTCTAATGAAGGATAGTTTTCTTGTAAGAATTCTCTAATATCATTTTTTTCTTCTTCTAGCATATCTTTACCATAGAATAATACCATTACATATTTGTTTTCCATATTTTCAATCTTTTGACACATTTGTTTAAATACTTCTACTTTTGAAACATTAGAAGAAACAATATTATGGTTAACAATTGCAATATAATCATCTTTAGAAATATGAATATTATTTATTTCGCTTTCTCTAATAGAATATGTGATTTGTCCTGTTGTTACATTATTGATTTCTTCGCTAAAACTATCGCAAATTACATCAATATCATCACTGCTTAGATCAAGCATTGATAATGCTGAATAACATTCGGCAATTGACTTTGTTTTAATAACCCTTACATCTGCTTTTGAATAGTTTTCTGCGGCCTGTTTTGCTGCCATAATAATATTTGAATTATTAGGGAATACAATAATATATTCTGCATCTAATTTATCAAATGCGTTGACAAAATCTTCTGTAGAAGGATTCATTGTTTGTCCACCAGATACAATTTCATCTACTCCTAATTCAACAAATGTATCAGTTATACCTTCTCCTTGAGAAACTGCAACAAAAGCATATTTTTTATGTTCTTTCTTTTTATTTAATGGTTCAACTTTTTCTTTTAGATCACTATGTTGAACTGACATATTTTCAATCTTTAATGTTACAAATTCACCGAATTGTTGACAATAATTTAAAGCTAATCCTGGATTCATAGTATGAACATGAACTTTAATAATTGTATCATCTTTGAATGCAACAATAGAATTTCCGATTGTTTCTAAATAGGAAATAATTGTTCCTACATCAAATGTATTTGGATCGCATTTCGCATTCATTAATTGAAGAATAAATTCTGTGCAATATCCATATTCTAAAACAGAATCTGCATTAAAATTGGTGTCAATAATTGTTTGAGGATTATTGTTTGCTTCTGTATATTCTAGAATATTACCATCTAATACCATTGCCATTCCTTCAATGATACGGATAAATCCTTGTCCACCACTATCAATAACGCCAGCTTCTTTTAAGCAAGGTAATAATTCTGGCGTTCTTTGTAATGAAGCATTTGCTTCGATTAAATAATATTTAAAATAATCGTTTAAAGTAGATTCTTCATTAATCATATTTTTTGCAGTTTGTCCTGCTTCTCGCATAACAGTTAAAATAGTTCCTTCTGTTGGGTTTTGAACAGCAGAATATGCTTGTTCTACACCTTTACAAAAAGCATTTGCAAATTCTTCTACATTTGAAACATCTATATTAGATAAGCCATTAGATAAACCTTTAAAAAATTGAGATAAGATTACTCCTGAATTACCTCTTGCGCTTAGCGTCATAGCTTTTGAGACTTTTTTAGAAACTTCGCCTATATTAGCACTATCTTCTCCATTTAAGATATGTACCCCACCTTCAATTGTGAGTTTCATATTTGTTCCTGTATCTCCGTCTGGTACAGGAAATACATTTAAAGCATTAACATTATCACAATCATTTTTTAAATTTTGGCAACCATTAATGACGAATTCTTTAAATAATTTTCCATCAATAGTTTTACTAATCATAATTATTCTCCTACAACTGTTACTTCTTTACCAACAAAGAATACACCAATTGTTCCAGGTCCTGTTGAAACACCAATAATTGGTCCCATTGGTAATACTTTTATTGAAGAAGGATTAATTTCTGCCTTTATCTTTTCTACAATGTAATCTACATCATTTTGGCAATCAGCATGTGTAATCCATATTTCTGCATTATTTAAATCTTCTAATGCATTCTTTGTATCTTCTACAACTTTATCTAAAGAAGGTCTTCTTCCCTTAACTTTAATATATGCATAGTTTTGTCCAATCTTATCCGATAATAAAATTGGTTTAACGCCGATTAAATTACCAAAGAACGCTTTAGATGCTTTAATTCTTCCAGCATTTTTCAAATATGTTAAAGTTTCAACTGTAGCAAATTGATTGTATTTTAACTTATTTGCTTCAAGATAATCTCTAACCTCTTCAATAGATTTTCCTTCACTTCTTAATTCAGATGCTTTCTTTACTAATAAACCTTCACCAGCACAAGAAACAAGAGAATCAACACAAATAATCTTTGAATCAGGATAACTTTCAAGTAATTCTTTTGCAATCATTCTAGCAATGTTAATAGATCCAGATAATGCGCCTGAACAAGCAATATATAAAACATCTTTTCCTTCATCTAATGCTTTTTTAAATTTTTCTTCAAAAACATTTTGAGGAACTGCAGTAGTTTTCATTTTTACACCTTGTCTCATCAAATTATAAAAATCATGAAAAGAATATTTACCCCAATCTAAATCTGCAGGAATTTCTTCTTCCTTATCTTTTCCTACATTAACAACAACATTCATAGGGCAATAATCAACATTTAATTCATCTCTTAATTCTTTTGATAAATCAGATGTTGAATCGGTTAAAATAACATAATCTTTCATAATAAAATCTCCTTTTCGTTATTAAGACTTATAAGTCTTGACGAATGATATTTTACCATATAGAATAATCGATATAAACAACAAAAAATAGACATGTGTCGCTTATTATGCACAATGCATATTATTGCAAAGGAAAAAGAATATGAAAGAAGACTTAAGAACCATAAAAACAAAAGAATCAATAAAATTTGCATTTGTTTCATTATTAAAAGAGAAAAGTTATAATTCTATCAGTGTTTCAGAGATTGCATCCAGAGCAAGAATAAATAGAAATACTTTCTATTTACATTATGAAAGTAAGGATGATTTAATTGAACATCTTTTACAAAACGTAATAATTAAACAAGAGTCTCAATTAAATGAATTCGCTACTCGATTAATAATGGATCCAGAACATGTTCGTTCTATATATCTATTCGTCATATTCAAAGCTTTATTAAATTTACTTGCTTCTGAAGCAGATTTCTATAAAACACTATTAAAAGATGATGCCTTATCAGGCTATATTGGAAAAATGGGATTTCTGATTAAAAAAGCGATATTTAACTTTTTTCATATAGATAATTATCATGATGAAGTTCTCGCGGAATATACTTTTTCTGGCTTTTGGGGAACTATAAAATATTGGCTCTGCAGCAATGATTGTGAAAGTACAATAAATGATACCGCGAATGTTCTCTCAAAGATTTTTTACCGTTCATTAAAATCTAAAAAAGATAATAAAAAATAGGTTTTTAGCATATTATTTTTACGCTAAAACCTATCTATTTTATTTAATCTATATAATCTTTATCAATTGTAATGACACATCTATATATTGGATTATTTTCACTTACTTTTTGTTTTATTATATTTACTAATTCTTCATCAGGAATCTTATATTCAAATGGTACAAGAACATCAAATATTAAATTAGTATGTGTTGGTCCTCTAACTAATCTGAAATCATGAAATTTTAGATTATTATCTATTTCACGTAATATTTTTGTGACAGCTTCTTTTTCATTTTTTCTTTCTTCATCATCTATTTCAATTGGATCCATATGAATTGTAATCTCTATTCCAAACTTTTGTTTAATATCTTGTTCAATATTATCAATGATATCGTGCGTTTCAAGAATGTTCCTTTTCGCATCAACCTCAACATGAAGAGTAATGAAAATCTTACTTGGTCCATATATATGTGCAACAACATCATGAATTCCTAATACACCTTCATAATTCATGATGAATTCTTTTATTGATGAAATGATTTCTGGATCCGGTTTTTCTCCAATTAATGGACTCATTGTATCTTTTAATAGTAAACAAGCGGTTACTATAATAAATATTGAAACAGCAACACCTAAAACACCATCAAGATTATAACCAATATATGGAGAAATAATAACGCCAATTAAAACTACTGAAGTAGAAATCATATCATTGAAAGAATCTTTACTACTTGCTTTTAATGAAATTGAATTAATTTTCTTTGATGCACTTAAATAAAATAATCCTTGTATTAATTTTAGTAAAATAGATACTCCTAATAGTATATAAGTCAATAATGACGTATCTAACTCACTTGGTGTAATAATCTTCCCAATAGATTGAGATAAAAGTTCAATTCCTACAAAAATAATAATCATAGAAATAATCAGTCCAACTATATATTCTACTCTTTGATGACCGAATGGATGTTTTTTATCTGCAGGTTTACTAGAAATCTTAAACCCAATAATAGTGATTATCGAACTACCCATATCAGACAAATTATTAATCGCATCAGCAATAATAGAAATCGATAAACTTAAAATACCAATTATTAGTTTTATCGTTACTAAAATTAAATTAGTAATAATACCGAACCCACCACATAAAGTTCCGTATTGAGTTCTCACCTTCTCATCATCAACATTTTTATAATTTTTTATGAATAATTTTGCTAATAAATTAACCATTTAAAATCACCTCAATAAATATAAATACAATTATACACCTTTGTAAGAAAAAGAATAGTATATAAAATACTATTTCTTTATATCATTTTCTTTCTTATCTTCTAATTTATTTAATCTACGTAATAATGCATATGCAGCTTTTTTCTTTGCTTCTGTTTTACCACTCGCTTTTCCGCTAAAAGTGCCTTTGATTCCTTTTACTTTAGCTTTGCATGTCCAAGTTATTACTTTGTTTTCTTTTAAAGAAGAGAACGAATATACAACCTTATCTATCTTCTTTTTTTGAACCATTTCATTTAAACAAGAGATAGCATTCTCCAAAGAATATGTATCTATTTTCTTCTTTTCTTTTTTATTGGAAGGTTTAGCTTTTGTTTGATTCTCTTTCTTTTTTTCAGCTGGAGGATTAGTTACATATGAATAAGCTTTCTGTGCCACCTGTATTTTTGCAATTTGCTTATTTTCTCCCTCTCCTTGGAAAATAGTTTTTACTCCCGGGATGTTTAATTCACATACAAAAGTTTTTTTATTATTCTTGTCATTAATCTCTTTAATCTCGTAAACTGGATATTCTTTAAATTTTTTTTGATACCATTCTTGCAATAAGCCAATATAATTATTATCTTGCAATGCCTCACCATTTAAAAGATAATAGTTAACATCTAACATCTTATCCACTACTCTTTTGATTGCACTAAAATCCCAATTTGAATCAATAGTAACTGCACCAATAATTGATTCAAATAGATCGCATTTCACTGCTGGCTTTTCATTAATTTTATTTACAGTATCACCATTTCCCATAATTAATAGATCTGCAAACCCTAAAATATCAATACGATGTGATAGCATCTCTTCATCAACTAATCTCTTTTTGATTTCCGTAAGTTTACCTTCATCAATTTTACATACAAATTCACCTTTATCATTTAAATAACTAAAAAATGAAATAAGCTCATCAATTACAACTAAATCAAGAGCTTTATCACCAATAAATTCAAGAACTTCATTATGCATCTTTTCTGGATGTTCCATAGAATAAGTTCTACGAACAAAAGCTTGTTCCAATAAATTAGGATTACTAAAAGAGTATCCTATCCTCTCTGGAATGTTTTTTAATTTTTCGTTTATCATTATTTTCTCCTTTATTTTGGAGTACTAATAAATATTTAAATAATGAAAAATCATTGTTTAAATATTAATAAAAATTTATTAGCAATTATTTAAAGACCTATTATTCAAACTATATTTGCTTCTATAGAATCAATAATTTTTAATTAATTGATAATAGAGATTTATTAGTACTGGTTAATTTATTAACCAAATTATTTATATAATATATTAATATATTTGTCAATATAGCACAAAAAAACAACTATTTATTATTGCATTATCTGTGTAATAAAAATAGTTGTTTAAATATCAATATCTTCTAATTTTACGCTAAAACTGGTATATTATTATAATAAATACAAATAAATTAACTTTAATGTATTTTCAATGCCTTTAATATGAGTTCTTTCCATACCATGTGAAGCACTAACACCAGTTCCGATTAATGCACCCTTAAAATCGACACCTGCTCTAGAAGCAGCTCCAACATCCGATCCATAATAAGGGAAAATATCAACTGTATAATTTAATGAATTGTCTTTTGCTAAATTAATAAGTCTAGTTGTTAATTCATAATCGTATGGCCCACCAGAATCTTTTGCACAAATAGAAACAGCATATTCATTACCAGCTAAATCTAATCCAACACATCCCATATCTAATGTTACAAATTCATCGATAGAAGGATTTACCATTGAGGCACCATGACCAACTTCTTCATAAACAACAAAATAAATCTTTGTATCATATTTGAATTCAATATGATTTTTGCTTGTATAGTCTAATAACATCAATAATATTACTGCAGAAGCTTTATCATCAATAAATCTCGTTTTTAAAAAACCGGATTCAGTAATTATAAATTTAGGGTCATAACAAACAATATCACCATTTTGAATACCTAATTTAGTGACATCTTCTTTTGATGATACTTCTTCATCTAATCTGACTTCTAAATTATCAATTGAGCGTGATTTACTATTTGCATCGCTAAATACATGAACAGCAGGAGAAGTTGATAATACTGTTCCACTATATTTCTTTCCATCGCGAGTATAAACAACACAATATTCACCATCAAGAGTGGCAGTAATTGGACCCCCTAATGCTGTTAATGCTAAATTGCCATTCCCTTTAATAGATCTAACCATAAGGCCTAATGTATCACAATGTGCCGAAGTAGCAACAACTTTAGAACTGTCTTTACCTTTAATAGAAACTTCAAGTGCTCCATTATTTAATACTTGATACTCATATCCATAACTCTTAATATATTTTTCAATTATATCAATTACGTTTTTAGTATAACCGGTAGGTGAATCACACATAAAAATGTCTTCACTAATTTTTTTAAATAAATCTAAATCAAATTTAATCATTTAAAAACCTCCTGTTTTTTTTATTATAGTATTTAGATACTATATTTGCCATAAATAACTAAATTATATTTTTTAAAATAATGTTTTTTAGACCTATAACAAATTCCCCATTGAAAAGATTTTATAATCAATTAAAATTATAATATACACAAAGGAGAAATTTATATGGAGATTATTAAATCAAAGCCAGGTTTTTTAACTATCCTCGCCGGTAAAACTGATATGGGGAAATCAACAATTACAATATTTGATTGTTCAGAAAAATTAAAAGAAGGAAAAAAGGTATTATTCTTTTCTTATGAGTATTTCCAATCTATTATTTTTAATAAAATGATTTCTCACTTTAATATGTCCTGGTCAGATTTATTCAACCTAAATATCATTGATAGTATGGCATTAAATCTTGATGTTGTTAAAAAGACTATAGAATTAAAAAGAGAGAACATTGATATAGTTTATATTGACTATCTTGATCTATTAAAAAAAGCCACTTATGTAAATGATGAAGGGAAGATTATATTAGATGATACAGATCATATTCAAGAGATATGTAGAGAATTAGCGTCAATTGCAAAAGAATACAATATTGCAATTGTATTATTATCACAAGTAGGCGCATCAACTGAATTTGAAAAAACAATTGAACAATTAAATGCATTTACTTACGGATTAGATAATTCGTACAAAATGTTTATTGGAAAAGGTAATGTAATTGATTCAAGAATAAACACCGATGACATGTCTCATTTAATATTAGTAAATGGAAATAATTTAAAACATTTCTCAACAATCAATATTACAGAAGTATATCATAATAGATAAAAAAAATAAAAGCTAATAGATGTTACTATCTACTAGCTTTTTTCGTTAAATCTCTATTATTTTATTTTTTTATTAAACTCTTTAACAATTTTTATTTTTCTAACATAGTGCATTACTGCAGATGCAAGAACAAACCCAACTGATATTCCTAATAATGATGTTAAGCACTCAACAATATTTTGTGAAAATAAGATACCATTATTCCAAACAATACCAAACATAGAATAAGCAACTAAATCACCTGGAATTAATGGAATAACAAATGTATATAAATAATATGTTGCAGGTCGTTTTTTAAATAAAACTAATATTTCTGAGAATAAGTCTGCACTAAAAGCCGAAACAAGAACAACAACAAAACTGTATTGTGGAATTCCAATAAGTAAAAGAATATATACAAGTCTAACTAATACTGCACCAAAACTAGCATAAAATATTTCTTTCCAATTGATATTAAATGTTAATCCAAATCCAAATGACGCCAAAAACGATAAAAGCATCAATTCTAATGATACCCATATATTAGTTAAATTTTGTGGTGGAAAAGCATTTTCTAATGTTAATGAAATATGATTTTCAAATAAGAAATAACTAGCAGCAACACCAGCAACAATTGTTAACGATTCAATAATAACTTTAAACAATTCAACTAGCCCATTCATCTCATTTCCACAGATCATACTTCTAACCGAATTAATCATTGGAATACCTGGAATTAAAAAGAATGCATTAGTTAAAACTACTACATAAAAATTCTGAACAAATCCAACTTTACAAAGCAAACCAGCTATTACCCCCACAGAAAACATGCTGAAAAAATTAGTAATGACTCTATTTAAAGTTATCTTTGAAAATAGTAATTTTAAGCCAACTAATAAAGCAGTATTTAATAAGGCAACTATGATATCTTGCCATGATCCACCAAACAATCTCGCTAGTGCCATCATTGCGATTAAATAGCCAAGATAAATAACATAATTTGGATGTATTTTAACTTTATTTAACGTTTCATCAAGTAATGAATCTAAACATTTAACATTTGGAGTTTCATGAGCAACTTTCTTTGCTAATGCGGATAATTCTTTTAATTTTTCCATATTTAAAGAAAGGGAAGGAACTTTCACAATCTTTGATGCACTATTACCATATTGATCAGTAATAGATAAAGAAATCATAACAGACAAAGAGTGAAGACCAATGTCAGTAATTCCATAATGCTTACAGATACTTTCAATAGTCAAATTGACACGCTCTAAGTTTGCCCCACAAGAGAGCATTTCCCTTCCTAATCTAGTCGCAAAATTTACAATATACTCCACATTTTCCATACAATAATATTGTAAATTTAAAAATAGACAAATTCAAGATATTAGATTTTATAAAGATAATGATTTTATCATTAATCTATTTGTTTTTTACTTTTTCTAATTGCTTATTTAATTTATCTTTTTCTTTATTTAATGATAAATATACAATTAACCAAATTAACAAAAATCCAAGAATAAAACATCCTGTATAGATTAAAAATACAACATAATTAAATTTAATCCATCCATTAATCAAATAAAACACCGTATATACAGTATATAAACAAATTAATTGAAAAAACATTGCTTTAACTTTTCCCCATGATTCGATTTGAGGGAAAACCGAACTTCCCGCATGTACAAAAGCAATAATATACGTGGAAACAATCCCTAAACAGGCTTCAAATCCTGTCATCTTAAAATCAACATTATTCATTTGAAGAATAAAATAAATAATTGCTAAAACAATTGGCCCTAACCCAGAAAAAATAAGACCTCTAACACAAAATTTTTTAACATATTTATTCATATTACAATCCCATCCTTTTCTTGACATTTTTTAGTTCTCTTCTTGATACATATTCCGAGTAGCCATTTTCAAATTCAACTAAAAGCGAGCAACCAAAAGTAACCTTAAATGAAGATATTTGATGAATATTTGCAATGCAAGATTGATTTATTTTTAAAAATCTTTGATCATGTAAATCCTCTATCTGATAAAGGCGAAGCTTAATTTGATATTTATCATTATCAATATAAGCGTATGTTTTATTCGCATTAGAAATAAAGAATTGAACTTGCGATAAATCAATTTTAATTATTTTATCGTCACATACTCCATAAAGCAAAAAATTATCATCATTTACTATTTTTTCTATTGAATCAACTAATTCATTTCTTTCTTTAGCAATTACAATTACTTCTTCCTCTTTTTCTTTATCTAAAATTAAAGAAAATTTCATATGTATCACTTCCCAATAATATTATATATACATTATTGTGCCGAACACATTCTTTTTTTAAAAACCACAATTGCTAAAACAATACTTACTATTAAATAAACAAATATATTTAATACATATAACCATCCTACTGGATGAAATGAATATGATATCAATTCTCCTAATTCATTAGGAATTGATCTACTTGCCCCAGTTATTACTCTACCTAAATATACACTTGGATAAAAAGGCATAAATGAAACAACGTTTTCGAAATCACCCATTGTATCAATTGGCATCCACGCTCCACCTAAAACACCACATGCAGAAATAAAAATTGAACAAATACCAGGAGCACTTTTATCATTTAAAATAGTGCCAAAAAGCATTCCAAACATGATATTTATAATCATTATTGGCAGCATTTCTAAAACTAATAATAAACAGTTAACAAAGTTAATATAATCCGTTTTTGTAAGTAAAGAGATAATGAATCCTGTTAAAATAGTAACAATATTTTGACATAGTCCTACAAAGAAAAATGGAACAAAATACCCAACAATAAAATCAATTGATTTTAAGGGAGATGTGAATAATCTTTTCACAAATGAAGTTGAACGATCCTTAGAAATTAATAAACCCGCCATCAACATTAATAAAGAATAAGAAAACATCATTACTCCTGGAATCAAACTATCCAAAGAAAAAACTAGGGGCATTTCTACAGAAAAACTCGATATAACATTAAATAGAATTAACATTCCAACAGGAAATCCTGCGCAAAAAATATATAATATTGGATCTCTAAACATTTCTAATATATTTCTTTTTGCAAATAACCATGCTTTTTTCATTTTATTCTCCTCCAACAACTTTAATAAATGCTTCTTCAAATGATGTTTCATTTACATCTCTTTTAATATCTTCAATTGTTCCACTCACTATCACTTTTCCTTTACTCATTATAGAAATGCGATCACATAATGCTTCAATTTCTTCTAAATAATGAGACGTAATAATAATTGTCATTTTGCCCTTTAACTCTTTAATTATTTTCCATAGTTCTCTTCTAGAAATTACATCTAACCCTAATGTAGGTTCATCAAGAAATAAGATTTTAGGTTTAGATATTAACCCAATTGAAATAGACAATCTTCTTTGATATCCTCCAGATAAAGTTTTTGCCTTTTTATTCAATACTTCCTTTAAGGAAAACTTCTCAATTAAATAATTTAAATATGCTTCATCTTTTACATCATAAAGAGATTGAAAAAATGTTAAATTCTCTAATACAGTTAGATTAGAAGCAACACTTGTCACTTGAGGAGAAATATCAATAATTCTTTTAATTTCATTAATGTTTTCAATTTTCATATTATTAACGTATATCTCTCCTTCATCTTTTTTTAAAAGCCCCGATAAAATATTAATAATAGTTGTTTTACCTGCACCATTAACTCCAAGTAATCCATATGTTTCCCCTTCATTAATTGTCAAAGAAACATCATTTACTGCACAAACATCTTTAAACGTTTTTTTGAGATTTTCAATCTTAATAATTTCCATATTTTTTACCTCACAAGAAAATTATATAATTATTAAAAATATTTTTTTGCCTTTTAATGTATGTGGTGTTTTTTTCGCTGTATTCGGTAGAAAAATGCACTTTTTGTAAATAAAACATATAAATAATAGAAGAAAGAAGGTGAAAAAATGAAAGAAACAAGTGCTAAAGAAGAATGGAAAAGTTTTGGTAAAGAGATGGGAAAAAGTTTTAAAAACTTAGGTAAATCATTAATTAAAACAATCAAAGTATCATCAACTAAATTAGATGATAAAATAGAAGGAACAAAAACTAATACAAAAAGTACAAAGTTGAAAGAAAGTTGGTCAACAACAGGTCATTCCTTTACTGATTCAGGAAAGCATTTTACTAACGCCATTAAAAAGACTTTTAAAAAAACAACAAAAAAGTCATAGGATAAAAAAATTAATTTTCTCTTTTTTTCAAAAAAAATAACAATATATGAATAAACAAACAAGATTGTCATATTTAATTTATATATATTAGATACAATTAATATATAGCGAGGATAATTATATGAAAAAAAGATTTATGTTTTTAAGTCTTCTTTCTATTTTGTGTTTAGTTGGCTGTGGTGGTCAAAAAAATGATGATTCCACCATCCCTTTACCAGTAGAAGAAGATAATACTGTTTCTGTATTTGTTCTTTCTGGTCAATCAAATATGGAAGGGCAAACTAGATTTGGTAGTGATAATGAAACTCCATGGTTAAAAAACGCATTTGCCGATTTAGATTTACCTGATGTTGATGTATGTTTTGATGGAATTGAAGAAGTACAAACATCTTTCTTTGGTTGTGGTTATGGTCAATTAACCGATGATCTAAGTGGCGTTCATGCATCAAACCAAGAAGATAAAATGCAAGGATTATTCCTTCCAACAAAAGTGGGTATGGGTAATAAAGATTATTATATGGGTCCAGAACTAGGATGTGCATATAAACTAAGAGAATATGCTACAAAAGAAAAACCTATTTACTTTATTAAATGTGCATTCTCTGGTAGTGGTTTTGATCAATCAGGTGCGATTAGCTGGGCACAAGATAAAGAACCTAATTTATACACAAAATATTTAAAAGATTATGTTCAAAATAATTTAGATGCTATTGAAGCAACTGGTAAAAAACCAGTAATTAGAGGTTTTTTATGGCACCAAGGAGAATCTGATTCTGATCCTAAAAAGATTCCACTATATCGAGATAGAATGGATACCTTATTAACAAAATTTAAAACAGATTTTGCCTCTTATGCAAAATATGAAGATGGTAATAACATCGCATTTATTGATGCTTTAATCTATGACGGCCCAAATTACACTTGGAACAATGTAGATGAATTAAATCAAGTCAAATTAGATTATGCGAATGAATCAGAGCTTAATTTCTGTATCAATACATCTACTAAATTAGAAGGCGGTCTTGCTTTAGAAGTCCCAGGCGGAGGAATGTGGGGCGGAGGCGGAAGCGATACCGGAGGAGGCGATGGAGGCGTACACTACAAAACAAAAGATTGTTTACGACTCGGAATGGCTTATGCTGATGTTATCATTGAAAACTTCCTATTAGACGACTAAATAATAAAAGAGTGATTATTTTCCTATACCTTATATAATTGATTAGATTTGAGTCTAAAATATGGTATACACAAGAAAAATCACTCTTTTTATATGCTATAAATAATTAGTTATCTATCATTTCTTTACAAAATTATAATTTATTCTTTCAGGCGCAGTTATTTGATGATCTTATGAAGCACTATTATATTTAGAAAAATATGATAATATAATAAAAAATCGAAGAGAAAATTCTTCGATTTTTTTATTTACAAACCACTAATCAATAATTCCATGACGATAATCAATCTTAAATGCTTGAGCAATCTCAATTAAATTTTCATTAGTAATAGATTGATAAATCTTTTTATCATACACTTTCATATAGATTTCTGCTGCTTTTTCAATTGTTTCGATTAAACCAAATACTTCATCTAATGTTTTTCCCGTACAGAAGATACCATGTTGCGCCCAAATAACAGATCTATATTCTTTCATAAGATTTGCTGTTTCAATGCCGATTTGTGTTCCTCCACATAAAATCCATGGTAAGACTGCAACTCCTTCTGGGAATACAACGATAGATTCCGTTTGCATTTTCCATAATTTTTCTGTGAAGAAATTAGAATCAAGTGGACAAACATGAGTCATACAAATAACATTTGTTGCATGACAATGAATAACTAAACGGTGATTAGGATCTTGTTTTAATCTTTCAATATGACATTGTAAATGTGTTGGGCTTTCTGAAGTAGGTCTTCCTCCTTCGCTATACCCCCATACTAATGCTGCATGAGATTTATCAATAATTTTAATAATACCCAAATTTACTTCAGGAGCAGCAACCATATTTTTAAAATATGTCCCAGTTCCTGTAATAATAAAGAATTTACCAATAATTGATGTCATATCAAAATCATATTCAAATGTTCTTAATACAACATTAGGATCACAAACGGATTTTACTTCTTCTTCCTCTAAAATGTAAGATAGGTTTCCTCCATTTCTTTCATCCCAACCATGTGTATATAATAAATTTAAAATTCCTGTTACTTCATTAATTACTTTCATATTATTTTTATCTCCTTAATAATACTTCTTCTTCATATAATAAACAATCTTTAAACCATTCAGATTCACTCTTAACTCCTTCACGAGAACAATATTCTTCCCATACTTCTCCCCAAGGCAATGTTTTTAATTCTTCTTGCAACGCCAAAACTTTTGTATGATCTAAACTATCTTGTGCTTCACTTAGTTCTTTCCATGGTGTCAATAATGCTTTAAGCAATGCTTTTTCCATATTACGTGCGCCAATGATTAATGCAGCAACACGATTAATCGATGCATCAAAATAATCTAAACCAATATAAGCACGTTCTAAGGCATCACATTTTACTAATTCATCTGCAACATCTTGTAAATCATCATTTAATTTTAATACATGATCTGAGTCCCAACGAACTGGACGTGATACATGAAACGCTAATCGATCATTGAATAATAACATCGATGATATTTTATCTGCCACATTTTCTGTTGGATGGAAATGTCCAGTATCTAATAAACATAATAATCCATTTTTAATTGAATAATTCATATAGAATTCATGAGATCCAGTTGTATATGATTCCATACCGATTCCAAACACTTTAGATTCAACTGAAACATCCATTACATCTTTATCATATTTATAACCTGCTAAAATCTTGTCTAAAGAATCTTTTAAACGAGCTCTTGGAGCCATTCTGTCTGCAGGAACATCCTTTAATCCATCAGGAATCCAAATGTTCATTAACGATTTTTGACCTAACTCTTTACCAAAATATTCCGTAACTTTTAAAGAATTAATACAATGTTCAATCCAATAATCTCTAACTTGTTTAATAGGTGAAGAAAGGCTCATATTATCAACTAACATAGGACTTGAGAATATTGTTGGATTAAAATCTAATCCCAAATTATTCTTTTTTGCAAATTCTACCCAACTTTTATATTGTTCTGGTCCAATATCTTTTCTCTCAACAACGTTATCTGATTGGTAATTTGCATGGATATTAATTTTTTTTGCGCCTGGAATATATTTTAATGCAAATTCTAAATCGCTAGTTAATTCTTGAAAATCATTTGCTTTTCCTAAGTAATTCCCTGTAGTTTGAATACCACCAGTTAATGCTCCTTTGTTTTCAAAACCATTAACATCATCTAATTGCCAACAATGTAAACTAATCTTTGTTTTCTTTAAAGTTGATAAAACACTTTCAATATCAATTCCATGTTGTTTATATATTTCATATACTTCTTTTCTCATCTTTATTCCTCCATTTGTGATTTTAAATTTCCTAATGATGTTGCCTCAATTGGTAAGGCTATAACTTTATGCTTTGTATATATTTCTGTTAATTCATTTAAATATTTATTTTTCGCGCCTCCTCCAACAATATATATTGAAGAAAACTTCTCTTTTACGATTGCTTCTAATTCATCTATTGCTACTTTATATGAATAAGCTAAGCTTCTATATGTTGAATTAATAATATCGCTATCTGTAAGTGGTGGATTTATCTTTCTAACTTTAAACCAATTAATAATTTCATTTTTCATATCCAAACTTGATAAGAAAACCGAATCATTAACATCAAACACTTCTTTATATTCGCTTGTTCTTGCTTTTTCTACCATTAATGGGAAATCCATATTCATTTGTTTTGACAAGCATTGAATAATCCATAACCCCATAATATTTTTTTGAAAACGAATATAATTAGGTCCATATTCATTAGAATAATTTGATTTTAAAGCCTCTTTTGAATTAATAAATTCTTTTGTTTTTATCCCAAGTAAAGACCAAGTACCAGACGAAATATATGGAGCATTACCTTCCATTTCTATACCTTCAACAGCTGCTGCAGTATCATGAGTTGGACATAATTTAACTAATATATTTCCTTCAACTTCTTTTTCAACTTGTGAAGAAAAATATCCAACTATCGTTTTAGGTTTATGAAGTTTTGTGAATAATCTTGGATTAAATCCTAACGCATTAATAATTTCTTGTGAATAAAAATTATTATTTCCATCCATCATTCCGGTAGTTGAAGCATTAGTATATTCTTTTTTCATAATTCCCGTTAATCTATACATCAAATATTCAGGAATATGAAGGAAACTAGTCGCACAATCTAATCTTCCCCATTTTTTATCAACATATAATTGATAAATAGTGTTGAATTCTTGGAATTGAGAACCAGTAATATTATAAAGTCTTTCAAATGGTATCTTTTTATGAACTTCATCAATTACTTCTTTAGTTCTATGATCTCTATATGCATAACAAGGAAGAATTTCTTTTTCTCCATTCATTAATACGTAATCTACTCCCCATGTATCAATACTCATTGATTCAATGTGAGAATATTTTTTTAATGCTTTTTTTATTCCTTTTTTAACTTCTTGAAAAAGATATTCAACGTCCCAAACAAAATGTCCATTTTCTTCTTTAATTCCATTGGGAAAACGATGAACTTCATCACATACTATTTTTCCATCTACCTTGTATCCGATTATATGTCTTCCACTTGAAGCACCAATATCAATTGCTAAAAAATATTTCATATTACTTTTTCCCTATATTTTCATTATAAATCACTGAAAGCGTTATACTATAACAAGATTGCAAAATGTTATAACAATACTGCTAATTATTACGTATTGTTTAATTAAAAAGCCTCACATTCTTAAAGAATATGAGGCAATAGAATATTATTTATGTTATCTATGCATATAACATTGCTGAACCACCTGTAACAATCCAGCAAGATAAAATTGCAACAATAATTGCGCCTAAGAAAACATTACCTGTTTTTCTATAACAATATGTACAAATAAATGAGAATACAAGTACTTGTGGAGCAAAGACAATAAGCAATGACATAAATGGTCCACCAAATGTTGTGCCAAATACTAAATCTGCACCTGGTCCAATTTGTGCAAAGAACGGAATATATTCAAGTAAGCATAATAGTAAAATACCACCAACCATGCATAAAGCATATTTCCACCAACATTTGAAGAATGCTGCGATACCTTTTTCTTCTGTATGTTCTACTCTTGCAACCGCAAAAATTCTTGAGTTATTCAAAATAAAGAATAATGCAAAGAATGGGAAGTATACGCAGAATTGACCTAATCTACTAAAGGAGAATCCCTTAAAGAATGGCCAAATAAAACGATAATCTAATTGTGCCGTTTTCTCAAAAATAATAACCTGTAAATACATCCATAAAACGCTTATAAATGCTACTAATGCTGCTTTGCCTAATAATACCCAATCAAATTTATTTTTATGTTCTTCATCATCTCTAGCAAATCCTAAATCGACAAAGTCTGTTGTTTTTGTTCCTTTTTTCTTTTGTACAAACCAAGGAATAAGAGTAAACCCTAACATCACTAATATTAAGAAGACATACCAAACCAAGAATCCATTACCGATTGTCATTTTAAATAATTTTTCAGGAAGTGGCATTAAACCATGCCCTAATTGTGTTAAGAATGGATATGTTAACCCTGATAATAATACTGTAATAATCGCGCCTTTATAGAATTTCCACCCCTTTTTCACTTTTTCTGGTCTATTAGGTACACTTTGGAAGACTGTAGCAAAGAAATGAACTTCTTTTAAACACAATGCCATTGCTACTGTTGAAGCAACACCACATAACATTGCTACTAAAACTAATACCTCTTTAACCATAAATACTTGTTTGCTTGAATCAATAGGTGAAACTAATCCATATGAGTCAAAGAACCAATCAACAACCGCTTTTACTGCATTTTTATCATGTGTTGCTAATCGATGATTTGTAATAATATATTCATTCCTAACCGAAGTACCTTTTTCAAAATCTTCATGGAAAGTTTTATTAAATTCTGCTTCAGATGCACTAACTCCTAAGAAATTAGTTCTAATTTCATTTTTAACTGTATCGTCAAAAACTGGTGTTTTAATATAATCACGGAAATAATTAAATTCATCGTATTTTGATGTAATTAATAATACGTTATTCCAATGAATATCTGGAGTTCCATCACCATCTTTATCATATGCAAGTCGACCTTCGCTATCTCTTGTGGTTTTAAACAATTCACCACATTGAAGTGCAGTAGCCCTTGGTTCAATTGCGGTTCCTGAGTATGCGGCAGATACGGTCCAACCTGCCCAAGTACCCATAGAGTGACCGGTAACCGCCATTTTTGTATTATCAACATAATCTAAAGTAGATAAATAAGCATATGCTGCAGTACCACCCATTGAAGAATCTCTAACATGAGCTGCCTCATCTTTAGATATTGTTGTATTCGTTTCAAAATCATATGAATTTGCATAATAATCACTAAAGAATGATAAATTAGAGAAATTCATCATAACTTTGTATCTTACTACACCGCCAATTTCAAGGTAAGATTTTCCAAATTCATCATAGCCGTAATTTGTTGTTACTTTATGATTAACATATCCTCTTTCAATCATACCTGCATCAGTAGATCCATGGCCATATTCATCGATACATAAAGCAACTACTCCTCGGCGAGCTAATTCCATAGCATACGCTGCAGATGTTTCATGATCATTTTGATATCCATGTAAACATAGTGCTGCTGGTTTTTTATTAGTGTTGCTTGCATCTTTAGGTATATATATTTTAAATCCAATATTAACCTTTTCACCACTGTCCAAGATTTCAGTTGCAATAACCCCACTTTCAACCTTCACCTTACCAAAATTTGTTTGTATTCCATTTGCAACACTAATACATGTAATAGATACAACTAATAATGACAATAATATTACTAATTGTTTCCATGCTCTTTTTAAATATTGCAAAAGACTTTCAAACACTTTTTTCATATTTATTCCTCTCTTTCTAACTACATAATAACACCATAATAAATATAGAACAATATTGATTTTTTCCCCTATTATCATACAAATGCGATATAATTAATTTAGGTGATTAAATATGAAGAAATGTATTATTATATCCGATTCATTCAAAGGAACTCTATCCACTTTCGATATCATTAATCTATTCAAAAAAGGAGCAAATGAAGTTTTCCCTAATTGTAATGTTATTGGAATCCCTATCGCAGATGGTGGAGAAGGTACAATGGAAGCATTTAGCGCTTCTTTATTAGGTGAAAAAATAACAATAGATTGTGTGGATAGTAATAATTATCCTATAAAAACAACATATTTTATTTCTAATAATACTGCTTATATGGATGTAGCTTCTTGCATATATTTATCAACAACAAAGATAAAGAATCCTTTTATTACAACTTCTTACGGAGTGGGATTAATGATAAAAGATGCTATTTATAAAGGATGCAAAAAAATAATAATTGGTTTAGGTGGTAGTTCTACTAATGATGGAGGAACAGGATTACTATCCGCATTAGGCGTTAAATTTTATAATTCTAAAAAGGAAGTTTTTATTCCTACTGGAGGTACATTAGATCAGATTACATCTATTGATGTAGATGAATTAAATAATTTGATTAATGATATTGAAATTGTTGGTATGTGCGATGTAACTAACCCCTTATTATTTGAAAATGGGGCTTCTAGAATATATGGAAAACAAAAAGGAGCAACAGAAGAAGAAACTAAAATACTAGATGAAAAGATGAAAGCATATCATAATGTTGTATTATCATCTGGATACAAAGACTTTTCTTCTATTAATGGAACAGGTGCAGCAGGAGGAATTGGCTATAGTATAATCACCTTCTTAAAAGGAAGATTAGAAAAAGGAATTAAAGTATTATTAGATGCGGTTGATTTTGAAAGAAAATTAACTGATGTAGATGTTATTTTTACTGGTGAAGGTAATATTGATTCCCAAACCTTAAATGGAAAAGTCATTGAAGGAATTAAAGAAGTTGCATCTACACATAATATTCCTTTAGTAGTAATTTCAGGAGGGGCTGATCTAGATACTGAAAAAATGATTGGTAATGATATTAAAGCTATCATCACTACAACAAGAAAACCACTGGATTTTTCTAAGTTAAAACCATATTCAAAAGATTATTATCTTGTTACTATTAAAAATACACTTAGATTAATAAAACTAGGCATGGAATTATATAAACCAAAACAATAAAAATAAAAGAGAGTATTAAGATTTTATAAATTCTTACAACTCTCTTTATATTTTATTTTTGGGAAAATTTTTTATTACCTAATTTTACATATTTTTCATATATACGAGGATAATATTCTCTCCAAATATCATTTACATGTTCTTTAGAATAGAATTCAGAAATGAATTTTGAATCCTCTTTTGCTTTTTGTAAATAAGCATCATCATCTTTCAACTTTTTAAAAATTTCTACCCAATCTTCAACATTTGTGCCTTTTTCATAGTGGCCAAATAGAATATCTTTATATAAATCTAAATCCCTTAATACAACTGGTTTATGTGAATTTACAGCCTCTAAAATAGACATTGGGAATAATTCAGAGAAAGAAGGCATAAACAATGCATCAGACATATTAAATATAGCGTTCATATCATTACGAGGAACAATACCAATGAATTTAACGTTCTTTGGTGGATTATCCATTATCGCTTTTAATTCTTTATGACCATCAGTGATCGCTCCAAAACTAAATCCTCCTGCCCAAACAAAGCTATAATCAGGTAAAGCTTCTGCTACTTTAACAAAATCTTGTACTCCTTTTCTTGTTTGAACTTGACCACAACCCAATACAACGAATTTATCTTTTTCTATTCCATATTTTTCTTTTAAAGCATCAATTTCTTCTTGAGGAATAGAATGAAATTGTTCTTTAGATACATAATTTGGAATATATGTAACTCTTTGTTCATCAATTCCAAGTTTTACTAAAGGCTCTTTAAATACTGGATTAACAACAACTATTTCATCAGCTTTTTTATACATTTTTATTACGTAACGTTTAAAAATATTAAATATTAGTTTTGGAAGTTTAATTGATCCATCTAATGTTTCCGGAATAAAATGAACATACATAACATTAACATGTTTTTTATTCATTTTTAAAAGATATTGAGGATTAACGGTATGAATATGACAAATTTCAAATTTGTTTCCACCTTTATTTTCACTTACTTCAAATAAATCCTTATTCTCTTTAACAAGTGATACTTGTTCCATATAAGCAGACCCTACCCCTTGTCCAGATACACTAGTTGCTTTTGATAACATATTAATACGTATTTTTTTATCCATAATTAATTTCCTCTTAATATATTGTTATTTTATCACATTAATAAGTAATGCAATATATTTATTTTTTACATTGTCTTTTGTCATTATTTATTCTTCAATCAACAATAACTATCTTATCCTAGACTCTTCTCTTATATCTATAATCAAGTGACTTGAAAGTTTTAATATAGTACAAATATTAAAGAGTTTTATTTGATAAGAAAACATAATTTTCATTAAAAAACTAATATCGTTCACTCTCATAACTTGATGTTGAGTCAAAATTTTTATTACCATCAAAATTTGCCAACTCTTACTGCCCCATTTTATAATATATTTAATGGCTTAATGAAAGGAAAACATTATTACGAAATTAGAAAATACTATCAAACTAAACGTAGAAAATAATTTAGACTCTTGCTTTTCCTTAGAACAATTTTGCAACTCTATATCTATTATTTCTACTAATATTAATTTTATTTCTACCTCTTTCCAATATTTAACTAATTTGTCTATCCCTTTTGAAGATATTCCTAAATTTAATTGTGCTGGTAGAAAATTGCTTTCTTTATTTATTCCACCTTATTTACATTCCGCTAAGGTCGTATCCGTTGAATTTTGTAGAGTTACTACCTTTATTACTGCTTGCTTATTTTAGGAGGTGTTTCTATGGTTATGAATTTGCCTATTTTGATTATTGGTTGGATTTTATGCGCTGTTATCATAGTTCTTTGCTTGATATATAATTAATCTTTACAATTGTTTTATATATTTTCTTGATTTTTTTATTTAAACTTTTTTACACGAAATAAGTAGTGATATTATTCTCTTTTTTATTTCTCGAAACAACTAAACAATTCCAAAGCTTTCTCTGCATGCAATTTCATTTTATCCGTAACATATTTAGCAATTTCGTGATAAAATGTTACATTCGTATTTAGTATCTCTTTTGCAGCATAAACTCCTTCACGCGCCATGTAAGAATAGTAATTAATTTTTCTTACCCCTAATCTAATACACTTTTTATAATCTTCTTCTGATACTCCACTTCCTCCATGCATAACTAAAGGAACATTAACTAGATTATTGATTCTTTTTATACGTTCAAAATCAAGTTTTGGAGCCGCGTTATATATTCCATGTGCTGTGCCAAATGAACAAGCAAGAGCGTCGATATTTGTTTCTTCAACAAAACGCTTAGCTAAGTCTGGATCTGTATACATTTGTTCTGGAGTTAATTTTTGATGATTTCCAGCTTCTCTTCCTCCTAAAATGCCTATTTCTGCTTCAACTGAAGCATGATACTTATTTGCTAAAGCGACTGTTTCTTTCGTCAATGCAACATTTTTATCATATGGATATTGTGAAGCATCAATCATTACTGAAGAAAATCCAAGTTTTAATGCTTCATGAATATACTCAACAGTTTCTCCATGATCAAGATGAACACATACCGGAACTTTAGCAGTCTTTGCAAATAATATCATCACTGGTCCAATTACCTTAAGAGGTGCTTCTATTTCATGGCACTGTGCGTGCATTATAATTACTGGAACATTAAGTTTCTCTGCTGCAGAAATTACTGCGATAACATTTTCTAAAGTAGGAGTATTAAATGATCCTATTGCACAATTATGCTCTTTAGCATACGCTAAAACATATTTTAAATCTACTAACATTATTTATAATCTCCTTCTATACATACAATCGTTATTTTATTCTTAACAACTTCATTTGGTTTAATAAATTGCAATATTTTCTTTTCTCGCATAATATTGCGTCCATCCGGATAGCAATTTCCTGGTTCTAATCCTAGAACATAATCACGGATTCCCATCATTTTCCATTCAGTGAAACAAGGTAAATTACTTTTATTATAAGATATTATTATCCCTTTTTTTATTTTGGAATTATACGCTGAAATTGATATATTATCCTCAAAATAATCATAATAATAACAGCATTCTTCATACCCTTTCTCTGGTTTTTGCATTTTCAATCTTGATTTTATGTTTTCTTTAGCATGCTCATTTCGTGGAGTAACTAATCCCTCCGGTAATTTTAAAATTAAATTTTCATCGAGCAATGGATAACCCAAATTCATGTGATAAAGAATTTCTAAAGGGGTATCTTGATCGCCTCTATTAATAATTTCATCTTCTATGATAAATTCATTTCTAAGACGCGATAAAATTATTTTTCGTCTTAAAACTAATTTATGTGAAAAAATTGTTTCATCGCTGATTTCTCCAAATAAAACAATTTGGCCTTCCTCTATCTGATAATACGCATTAGAACATGGGATATTACTATAAGTGCCATGCAAAGGGAGCTCTTCACCTTCATCGACATTCGGACTACCAACCTGAGTTAACCCACATGTAGTTAAAAATCCCGCGCTGAAAGATTTTAAAAAACCATTACCTTTATCATCATAATACTTACTATTCACATATCCATTTGGTGCTAAATAAGATAATGTCACTCCATGTAAAGAAACCATAGTTATATCAAATCCACGATCGACGTTAATATAAAGTTCTAGACCTAAGCCATTCTTAGCGTGCATTATTTCTGTCCCAGATGCTCTTGAATGATTTAAAACATACGTTTCTACTCCATATAGTTGGAAAGGATTCCCTAAATATTCTTCCATCATCTAACCCCCTTCATTTTCAAAAATAATTTTCGATACTTATCAAACTGAATCATATAATCATGATGACGCTTTAAATCAGGAATAAAAACTTTACGGTATCGTACCATCTGATTGATTCCTTCTTCATAGCTTTTAAAAATGCCAATTGATTTTGCAACAACTATTGCAGAACCTATTGTTCCTGCATCAGCAATTGCAGATTGATAAATTTTTATGTTAAAAATATCCGCTTTCATCTGCAAGAACTTATCGTTTACACTTGATCCACCAGAAGCAACTAAATAGTTAATTTTAATCCCTGCCTTTTTTAAGGCCCTTATTGAAATAAGCATTTCATAGCATAATGATTCTAAACAAGCTTGATAGATTTCATAACGAGAAGTAGCTAATCCAAGATTAATAATTGCTCCTTTAGCATTAACATCCATATATGGAGTTGCTGCTCCAGCAAAATGCGGTAAAATCATCACTTCACTTGGATAAGAAGTAATTTTACGATTTAGATAGTCATAAATATTTTTCACACGATGTTTCTCATTTTTAAAAAAAGTATCAATTACCCATTTAACCAAAGAACCACTTGTCGAACTAAGAGCATAAGTCACATACAAATTATCTTCAATAAAAGGAACAATACCAAATCCTTTATTATAAAGAATTTCTTTATTAAAAGGAGGTTTAATACAAGCACAAATGCATTCGCATGTTCCGTTTCCATCTGCTGCAGCTTTTTCATTAATTATCCCCGAACCGACTGCATTTACAACCTGATCATGCGAAACAGCGATAATTTTAACATCATGTTCAATCTTCCATTCTTTTTTCAAAGAATCTTTTAATAATCCTACTACATCCCCAATCGGACATGGTGTAGAGAATAATGATATTGGAATTTTAAAGGAATTAAGAATCTCTTCAGACCATTTTTTCTTTTCAATATCAAAAGCCATTGTGCGACTAGATAAAGAATAATCAATCATCCTTTTTCCAGTAAAAGCATAAGAAATATAATCTTCGATCAACAATATTTTATCAATATCATCAATTGATACCTCTTTATTTTCAATAAGATTAAGGATTTTTGATAACGAAAACATTGCCCTTCCTCTTTGTCCTGTAATCACTCCAAGACGATTTTGACCGATTGTTTCTTCTATTTTTTTTGCTTCAATGTCACCGCGTGCATCTGTATATAATAATGCATCATATAGAGGTTCATCATTCTTATCAAGCAACACAAAAGTTTCTCCAAAAGAAGCGATACCAATTGCCTCAATTGGATAAAGTTTCAGCCCTTGCGAAACAAGTTTAAAAACACTATCAAGAATTTGTTTTGGATCAATAGTATGTTGATTCTTTTGATGGTTAGAATCATAAGAAATATACAATTGTTTAACAGATTTAGTATCTTCAAAAATTGTAATTTTACTTCCTGTGGTTCCAATATCTAATCCTGCATAAAATCTACTCATTTTTCTATATCCACAATATCATAATGAAGATATGTACTAAAAGCCTCAAGCAAAATATCTTTCATATGTCCCATTCCAATCGTTGTATGATGTTTAAATCCTGCTCGCGCAAGTCGAATTAATTTATTTTGTAAATCATTAATTTTAGCAACGCCTCCACAACCAAAGAAAGATTTTTCAATCTCATCATCAGTAAATTCTCCTTCCGAAGCATATATGACAAGTTTTCCATCTTCTGTCTTACAATTAGAGAAAGTCATTGGGAAAGTATTAATTCTCCCTTCATTACTACCCCAACCAGAATCTGGATCAACTTTTGAAAACATCTTATGATCAG
Organism: Caryophanales bacterium; assembly: GCA_029006735.1. Lineage (GTDB taxonomy): Bacteria > Bacillota_I > Bacilli_A > RFN20 > CAG-449 > UBA3210. Next base: position 32,622 of record JAQXGN010000054.1, on the reverse strand, counting down.
TTACCAAACCTTTTTCACGCATTAAACTTTGAGCAACCGGACCACAATGAAATAAAATAACCTTATCAAGATCATTACCATAATTATTATTCCAATCTAAACAAGCTGTAGGTTTTTGACTAGCTAAATTCATCGCACGCATAGTAATCGCACTACAAAGATCAATTTCACATGATGCCACAATTCCTCGATCATTTAGTTCTGAAAGTAAAACGCATGGGCAAACACGATAATATGTTTCCATCTCATTCCAGCAACGTAAAGTAATTGCATCAAGATGATATGTCTCAATATATTCATCAATTGCAACAGAAAATTTAGCTAAAGTTTTAGTACGTTCATTAGGTACTAAAGAAAAATTAGTATAATTCTTTAATCGAGTTATTTTGTTAATTACTCTTTCTTCATCATCTTTTAACTCATCAACACGATGGAATAATTCTGACAAATCGAAAGATTCAACTGTTATTCCATATTTTTCTAAAGTAACTTCATCAAAACGAACCGTCTTAAATGCTGTTGTTCTAGCTCCAATACATCCAATAGTAAAGCGTTTCATTCCATTTACCACTCGACAAATCGAAGCAAAATCATCAAGATTATTCTTAAATTCCTTGCTAAGAGGATGTACTACATGTGGCTTTAAAACGGTGAATGGTACCTTATATTGATAAAAGACATCTGTAATAGAAAATTTTCCACAAAAAGCATCACGACGATGCGCAAAATCCATCTTACCAATCTCATCTGGATATGCTTGCATTAATACTGGAACTCCAGCATCTCTTAATGCTGCAATCGCCCCATTTTCATCAATAAAGATTGGCATACAAAGAATAACACCATCATATTCTCCTTTATGTGAAGAAAGCCAATCATGATACAATCTACCTTCATCGCGAGTTTCTACCGCCCCATAACGGGTTGCGTTTTCATCCATTACAAGATAATCATATCCAGCATCAGTCACCGCTTTAATCATTTCTAGTCTAGCACTGTGAATTAACTCTGCTGGCATAAACCCACGATTACCAAAAAAAAGTGCAAATTTCATTTTTTTCATTTTCATATAAACTATTGTTATACAATAGTTGTCCTCCTGTAATTTCATAGTAAAATAAAGCACAAAAAGACTATAGAATAAAAAGTTCACTTAATATGGATTTTCTTCCATTTTTTGAACTTTTTTCTATATATAAACTTAATTAGAAATTGATAAGTCTTTAATATATTTTTGTCGATATTCAGTACAAGTCATTCCGACTTCTTTTTTGAATAGACGCGAAAAATAATTATAGTCATTGAAACCGATATAATAACATATTTTAACAATTGGTAATTCAAGATTTTGCAACAATTTTTTTGCTTCTATAATTCGAATTTTTGTGATATATTTAGCAATTCCCATGTGAAGATAACGCGTTGAAAAATTATATAATGTTGTTTTACAAACATTCATTTTCTTAGCAATCATATTTACATTCAAATCCGAATTATCAATATTTTGATGAATAATATCTTCTAGTTGCAAAATAAATTGATCTTTATTAATTCTTACAATCTGTTCATTTACAGTATATTTGGCAAGTGTCAATAAAATCACTGATGCACTCTGGATTTCTTCATTAGTTTTATATGGAAGTGCGACAATCTCCTCTTCCATATCTTTATACAATTTAGATAGAGCAATAACTCGTTGCGCAGTATCAGCTATATCACTTATTTGTCCAAACATAATATATCCAACAATCCGGTCGTCTTTTTTTAGATGGATCATCGATTCAACTAATCCGGCATGACAATGATAGGTATATAATTCTTTATGTTTCTGACAATAATCAAATGAAGCTTTGTTAGAATTATCACAACGGCTTTTACCGTCAACACTACTTTGAATTCGACTACAAAATGCACAATTAAAACGAGGATAAGATGCAATCTCATGATATTCACTATCATAGACTACAATCCTAAGCCCAGTTAATGTATGAAATGCTTTAAGTAATTCTTGTAGTTTTTCAATATAAAATTGTATCGTCATCCAGATATTTTACCTCATAATCTATCGGAAAAGTGTATATTTCTTGTCCGGCATTATTAATTAATTTAATCTTTTCATCACAACAAGGAATTACTACTTCAGCATCTTGATTAAGATGTTCATGACGAAGATAAATCACCTTATTAGTACAATCAATATAAACTAAACCAAAATAAGCATTAAGCAAAATATTAATAATATAGCTAGCAAAACAATGATTAAGACTAGCAAAAGTAGAATCATGTTCCCATAAAGTACCAGTCAAAAGTGCCATTTTATCAAAATAATCGATAGTTTCTTCACCAACTTGAGAAGACATATTATATCTAAGCAAAATGCATAATCTCAAATAATCACCAATAAAAACATTGGAAGGATACACGTCTGGATAAGTATTTTTTATATCACGTTTAGGTCCAAATTCATTCACTATTTTTTTAAATAATTGTGGGTATTCATGTTTATTAGCAACATTGAAATAAAAAGCATAATATTGACAAGTTTCAGTAATATGTGAAGTTAATGTTAAATCTCCCGTTTCATCACGATTCATATTATCAACAAAAAATTCTCCATTAAATGACATTTCTTTAATTGTATTTTTAAGTGTCTTCCCCTTATTGATAAGCACACTATCATTTAATAATTTGCCTGCTGCAATTAATGTTTCACTATAAAGCATATTGGAAGGAAAATTAACACCTGAAATAAAATCATTATCATTTGCTCTAGACCATTCGACAAAAACCCAGGAATCAAGATTTTCTAATAGGCCATATTCATTTTCATATTTAGCAAAAAAATCTATTAGATTCTTAACATGATATAGCGATTTTCCAATCAATTCTTGGTCGTTAGTCCTTGAAGCATAATCATTCAATTCCAAAATATAAAACATCGCCCAATTAGGAATATAGACTCCATCAACGTGATCTCCAGGATAACACATTGGTATCATACCCAATGGAAGAAAGGAACTTTGTTTAAACAAAGCATAATTTTCTAAGAAATTATGTTCAACAAGATTTTCTCCTGTAATCATTTGTTCACTTTTAGAAGAAAAAAATGAATCACATAACCATCCTGCTCGTTCTCTTGAAGGACAATCAGTTAAAATATCTACGGCATTTTGAGCAAAAGTAGCGATGCCAGCATCAAAAATTCTTTGAACTTTTTCATTATTAAAATGATATTCAATCTTCTTTTCTAAAGGATTTTCATAACGAATTAACTCTAACGAATTAATTATTACATCACCATCTTCGACAATTATTCTTAAATAACGCATCGTATAAGCTTCAAAGCTGATATGGCGATGTGTACCAACATCTAATTCATATGTCACAATATTATCTGTTGTGTTTCGATAAAAAAGAATTTCTGTTAATTCATCAGAGTGTCCCGAATCAATTTCATCAAAAATAAGAAAGATTTTGCTTTTCTTATTAATTTTAATATCTATGTTAATAAATCCCGTAAAACACTGATTTAATCGATATGTAAAGAAAGTATTTTTGCCTAATTTATTAATGTTTTCACGATGATAATCAAATAATGAGACTTGATCATTAGGGTTGTCCTGCCATTCTTCAATAGGAAAAATGCCAATATGATCCATCAACATAAATCGATCGCGATATTTTTCTTTATCTTGATTTATTGTAACTGTACCAGTTTCAAATAGTTCAAAAGGCTCAATCAAAAATTTTGGATAATTCACATTGCGATCAAGATATTTTTTATTATTTAGTTCACAACATTCCAATTGACAAAAAGGGTTTACCTTTCCAAGATAAAAATCTTGAATATCACTTTCAAAATGATATGATTCAATAAATCCGCGCTGAAAAGAAAAACGAGAAACTTTTTGAAAACGACTCGTATTTTGATAACAAGTGAAATCTTTTGATACTTTAATTAATTGATCAACATCATAAACTTCGCATTGAAAAAAAGGTTCAACATTAGGAAAATAATAATTATTGCAACCATAATGAGATAACTCGATAACTAAATGATGATTACCTGTAGTTAATTCATATTGATCGACTCGATAATAATCATGCGTCCCACGAGTTGGACCATATCCAATGAATTTACCATTATCAAATAAGCGATAAATACTACTTACCGCTATTTGAATTTTTCCTTTAAAACTAATATTTACATCACATACAAAGAAAACAGATATATTCATCTGTTTACTTAATTGTTGTGGAAAGATTGGTTTTGATTTAAAAAATTGCTTAGACATATTGAATTTTTCCTTTTAATTCCTCTTCTTCAAATTGCGAATTATCATATAATGGAGAATACTCCTTTCCATTATATAAGAAAATGGTTTCTTTGTCACTTTGAGCTTTTGTTGTCAATAACATATCACCCCTAAGAAGTAACTTACCTTCATTTCTAATAAGAAGGGTAATTGGGATTATTATTTTTCCTGGTTTATCAATAGTTAAGTTAATTAAACCATTTACTTTTTCATATGAATCACAACAAGCAAAATTTGGGACATATAGATATAGATTTAATGGTTCATTTATCGCATTAATAGTTAAAACAATCTCATCATGAGAATATACATCATTTTGGAATGATAAATCGACATTATCATCGTAATATTGACCATCACAAGAAATCGGTAAAAGTAGTTTTTTCTCTTTATAAAAACTTGAGAAATCTACAATCTCACTAAATCCATTAGAAAGACGCATTGTGCAACAAAAATATGCTTCATATAAATACATCTTCAATTCATTGTTGTTACCATATGCACAGGTAGAGCATCCTGCTCCTCCATTAGAGCGTTGAAACGTTCTTAGTTCATTAACATAAATACGATTAAACAACTTAAGATAATCTTCATTCTCTGTCAACAAATAAAGTTGTTTACTTATAATCATACTATCGATAATGCAACAAGGTTCGGTCCAAGTTGAAGGTCGATTAAACCAATTAATATTGCCATAATCTAAAGTCATTCCATATTGAATATATTTGTTGAATATTTTTTTCGCATATTCTAAATATTTTACATCTTTAGTGCATTGATAAAAACGTAATATTCCTCTAGTGCAAGATAATGTTGCATGTGTTTGACATTCTAAAGAAATATAATCAATTGTCAAAAATTTTCTAATAATTCCCGCTATTTTTTCTTTTAAGATTGGATCTGGAAGTAATTCATAAATAGCGGTATATCCATCTAAAGAAATAAATGCACATCCGACATCAGTTGAAACCTTCCAACTATCAATTATTGTACCGCACTCATGTCCACCTACTCCACCAAAATCTCTTATAGAAGAAGGATATTTTTCAAAAAAAGGTGCGATTGGAATAAGATAATTTTTTACAATAGATTTTAAGTATTTAATACATTTTTTTTCACCAGTCAAACGATAATAATCAATCAGTCCTCTAATATACCAAGAATTTCCCGATAATTGTTGTTCATTCACAACTTGACCATCAAATTTATTGCCAAAATACCCATCATTATTTAAAAATTCATCAATATGCAAAAATATTTGTTGTAAATGTTCCATTACAACACTTTGTTCTTTTTCATTTCCTTGAAGCGCACGATAAAGAGAGGTCAAAGCCAAAATGCTTCGCCCTTCAAAATCTCCCGGCCAATCGCTATTCTGTTTAAAGACTTCTGGATATGAATATAATGATTCTGTTAATCTTTTATAGTTTAAAAGAATACGACGAAATAAATCACCATTAGCAATTTTCATGTGATTCCTCCACAAAATCAGGTGGGTGTTAAGTCACCCACCCAATTAATTATTTTATAATTATGCTGTTTCCACTAATTTTACACTTACATTAGCAATGTAGAATACACCAGGAACTGCAGTATCTCCTGGAATATAGAATGAGAAGAAATCAACATTACGATCTGCTTTCCATCTAATAGTTTCTTCATGGAATCCAACTGATGTATAGTTACCAGAACCGACTTCAGGGAAAACATTGTTATCAAAGTTATACATTAATTTTCCACCAGCCCATTCTTTTACATAATAAGTCACAGTAATTTCATATGTTTGTTTGTTTTCCATTACTTGACCACCCATTTGACACCATTCCATTGTAGAATTACTTGTTAAGAAAGATGCTTTCCATGGTGCTGAACCCATTTTGGAATTTGCAATTACATCAGCATTGCCATCGAAAGCTTCTAACTTCCAATTTGTTTTTGTTTCTGGACCCCATTGACGATTTCCATAGTTCCATGTTTTACCTACTTGATATCCTAATGGTGTTTTTCCAACTTCAACTACATCTGGCTCAGTAATTTGAACATTCATTTTACCTAAGTATATTTCAAAATTTGGATTATTAGCGCCGTAAACATTTAATTGATACCATCCAGATTCAATCTTAGTTTCTAAATGTACTTTATATATATTTCCTTCATTTGTAGTAGTAACAGTTTGAGTTGGATTACCATTAGTACCCATCATGATTAGATAGAATCCATTTCCGTTTACTGCATAATATGTCATATCGATAATAAGTTTTTTATCAACAATCATATTATCTTTAGTTAATCCAGAGAATAAGTGTCCATCTGCATTGATTAATCTAATTGCGTTAGTTCCAAAATCTTCGCTAGCTTTCATTGCTGTTTTTGCTTCATTATTATCTAAATTGTCAATGATGACTGGTGAACCATTAGAGAATGAACCTCCTTTACTAGACCAATCCCATGTAAATCCACCTGAAGCTTGTAAATCAGCTGCTGTTGGAGTGACTTCAGTAATTGCAGCACATTCTTCTGCAGAAACAACGAAGTCATCAATTACAACTTTTGTTTCTGTAGCAGCTGCTGTTAATTTAAAGAAGAAGAAATAAGCATTTCCAGTCGTTGCTACTTTTGTGCCTGGGAAAGAACAAGAATATTCATAAACAGTTCCAATTTCACATTTATTACCAACGAACGCATTATTTAATCCAGAAAATTCATCCCAAGATAAACCAAAATAGAAATTGCTTAAATCTGCTTGAGAACCTTCTAATACTTTATATTTGAATGAAACATGATATGTAGTTGCTACACCACGATTAAATGAATCATTGAATGCACCTAAGAATAATGAGTTAGAAGCAGAACCTGCTAATTGGTTTGGTAAAATAACCATTGAGTTACCATTAATAGCTTCCTCAGTTGCAGTTAAATATGATCCATTATTAGAATCTGTTACTGCTGCAAGTGGTGATTTACGTCCTTTTGCAAAGTTTTCTTTAAAAGTTCCATATGTTTTGATTGCTGCAGGATCATTATGGTCAGTTACATCAAATGTCTCTTCGTGACGAGGTGTTACTGTAACTTGAATTTCATCTTCAGCATATCTTCCATCTTCAGTTTCAACAGAATATGCTAAACGATGAACTCCCGCTGTTTTAGCATTGAATACGCCCTTTGAAATTGTCTTGTTTTCAAACAAGTCTTCAACTTCTATTAAAGAAGTTAAATCTTTGTTATCATAATCTTTAGCACTTACAGTAGGAAGTGTAAGATTTTCTCCAGCAGCGACAGTAAATGATTTTTCTCCGCTGATGGTAAGTGTAGGATCACCAATTACAATGTTCGAACTTGGTGAAGAGGTTGGTGCTTCTGATGTTGTAACAGTATTAGATGAAGTAACAGGTTGTTCAGATGTTGGATTATTTGATGTTGGATCATTTGATGTTACCACAGATGCACTATCCGATGATGGTTGAGTTGATGGGGTTGGTTCTTGACATGCTGTAAGACCGAATAGGATTACTGCAGTAAGAGCAACCAATGAAATAATTTTTTTCTTCATTTGTATCTCTCTCCTTTCTAACAATTTGAAGAATTTGTTATCTTATTTAAAATAATATTGTGGCATTCGCGCTGTTTTTGTTTTGTAATCTTCTACAAAATGAGGAACATTGCCAACTTGAATACGTTTAAGTGATATTTCATTTCTTTCCGCATCAGCTACAATAATTGCCATATCAATCGGTTTACCCGCATCAATCGCTTCTTTAAATTCTGGAGCGAAAGTAAATGGGATTTTAACTTCTCCGACATACCCTGTCGAAGTAGTATTTACGATTGAGGAAATCATACTCTTCTTTTCTAAATATGATTTGTTAGTACGCACTGATGATAATGTGCAATACCCTTGTGATCCCCATCCTGGAGCAAAAGCAGCTTGTAATACACCTCCTTCATCTTTATAAACTTGTAAATCTGCGGTTGGCATATTGGTAATTGTTGACATGAACAATTCAACACAATCTCCTAACCAGAAATCATTAATCGTTTTAACATTTAGTTGATTATCAAAAACATCAAAGCACAAATAGATTGCTTCATTGTCATAAGTCATTTTTAATTTATTTACAGCAAAATGATCATTTAATTCTGTCAATGTACGTTTTGTTCCTTCTGCATCAGAACAGCCATCGATTTGAATATCTAATAAATCATTGCTCCAATCAGAAAGATCACCATCAATCACAATACTACGTGTAGTTTTCTTTACTTCCACTTCTGGACCAGCATCATCATTTCTTTGGAATTCAATATTTTTATTTGTATCAAGAACATTAATCATATTTTGACTTGTTTTGCCTTGTAAAATAATTCCACTTAATCCCTTATCAAGCGTATATTCATTGTAATTACCATCAAGTGTGATCTTATCGCAATTATAAATATGTAATAAACAATTAAATCCTGCACCAGATGGTTGTGTTCTACTACATTCATAGAAGAAATTATCAGAAATATTTGAATTTCCAACACCACGAATTGAAATTGCAGCATTTCCGTTCTTAGTGATAAAATTATTGCTTATTTTTGCATTTGCTAAAGTTCCCGCTGGTGCAACTGTACCATTATTGGCGATTGCGAATATTGCAATATCACCATAAAGTGGTTCTGGCTTAATATAGCAGTTATTAATAAATTTATTATTAATAATCGTTAAATCTTGTGGTAGTGTTGCTTCATTATAAACATCCATTGCAGTCGCAGCTTGAATTGATCCATGTCCAACATTCATAAATGTATTATTAACAATCTTTGCTCCTGGAACTTGTAGTAAAATTCCACGATTTCTTTTATTTCTAATAATATTATTGCTGAATTCAAAATTAGGAGTGTTAGAAATGAATGTTACTCGAGCTGTCCCCCATTCTCCGACATTGCTCATTCTTTCTTTAACAGTTACTTGATATCCATTAGAAGTAGGAACAATAGTGTTAATAGTATAATATCCTACAGATGGATTATAACTTTCAAAAGTAGACTCATCATAAACTGCTATTTTATCCCCTGGTTGAGGAGTTTCAACGTTGCTTGTAAGACGAGTTAAAGTCATTGATTTTGTAGACCCGCCTTCTGCAGCAGTTAATTTATAAAAATATCCATGCTTAATATTCAAAGCATCATCGTGAGAATATTCAATTAAAGAATTAGTTATTTTAACATCATCATGCATTGTATTAAAATGCATAGCGTCTGCAGTCGCAGTCATTAATAATGATGAATTTTCTTCTTTTTGGAGATTGAAACGGTTGATATAGAGGTTGCTTGTACCACTTGAAACAAAGCCCATACCAGAAGCGTGATTCATTGTGATATTTTCAACATATACATTATTACAAGAATTAACAGATAAGCCATGTGCATCATATTGGCTAAAACTTACTGAAACTAATGATCCATTACGAGATCTAGTAAATGTATTTTTGAAATTAACAGTTAATTGATATCCATCCGAAGCATTTCCACTAATTGAATATGATTTAAAAGAATCAACAAGGAAATTACCATTCTGTAAAGGTGCTTTGGTATTCGCATCAAATTCAACCCAAGATCTAATACTTGGAGAACAAGTTTGAAGTTTTTCGATTAACTCGTTGAATTCGGATGGAACACTTAATTTAACAGTTTTTGCATCCACATCAGCGTCAATAATTGTTCCTGTTAATGTACTTGGAACAGCTAATTTCATAGTAAATCCATTTAAATGAATATTTTCACTATTAACAAAATTAAAATATCCTTTCCAAGAAGCGTCTTTTACAGTTAAACAAATAACTGTTTCATCACCTTCAAAATAAGTTCCATTTAATCCATCTGCTACAAAAGCATAAACCGAAGAAGAAAGACTTGCATCAACATTCATTGTTCTTTTTGGTAGTTTGATTTTTGCTTCTTTGCCTTGGCTATTTAAATCTTTTGCTAAATAAATTGCAGTTTGAATGCGATAATAATCATTTACTTGGCTAATTGAATCAAAGTACTTATTAACTTGAGATAAATCAATATTTTCAACATTAATTAAAGCATCTGCATCGAATTCTGCATCACTTTTACTTGCATATAATTCTTTAATATTTTCTTCAATAACTCCGACATTACTTCCATCGCTCAATCCATATTTTTCTTGACCACCGATATCTTTTATCGTATATGGAGTAGAAGCAAGTTTGTTTCCATATTCACTAACACTGAGATAAGCATTTTCACTATTAGATACTACTTTTAAATGAATGGAACCTGTTACTTGATTATCCTTAGAAGTAACAATAATATTTCCTTCCCCAATACTTACTCCTGTCACAGTACCATCACTTGAGACACTGAGATGTTCAGAATCGGAAGAAAAATCAACATTTTTTGTAGTTGTCACATTACTTGGTAATACAGTTACAGTTAATTTTAAACTTTGACCCACTTTGACAAAGTCTTGACTTGCCGTAACATTAATCGATTCAACATGTACTTCTTCTTTAATTGAAGTATCAGAAGTTGAATGATTACCACAACTTGATAATCCGGGTACAAGTAAAGAAAGAAATAATAACGCACTTAAAATCTTAAACTTTTTCATCTTTAACTCCTTTTCTCATTATTTTCACTCTTAACCACTGATGTTTCTTCTTTATAGAGCCATTCAATATTAAGCCCAGATAAATAAGCAACATTATCATAAATTTCAATATTATCCGAATAATAGATACTAGCTAAATAGTTTGTTCTTCCTTTATCATATTCAAAGAGATTATTGTGTACTTTAACACTTCCAGTACCACGTAAATTAACTGGAGTTCCATATCCGTTATAAAAATAATTGTTACAAATCTCTATATTAGTAATAGTGTTTGCTTTAGCTCCATTTGGACCATCTTCTCCATAACTAAAGACAGAGATATCATCATAATTATTCAAAAATTTATTATTCGCTAAAACAACATCACGTGGGGCAATGGCTTCACGGAATATATCCATAACTGCTGGAAGTTGAACAGCTCCCATAACAACATTTTGGAATGTACAATTTGTAATTTCTGAATATCTTGCTTGTAACAAAATTCCACGATTTCTTTTATTTCTAATAATCGAATTAACTAATTTCATATGAGTTGCTTTAGTCGCATTACCGCAATTGTAACCCGCAATATCACGGTTTGGTCTTTTATCAACTGTAAAAATATAACCCGTTCCATTCCTTTGTAATTCATTAATTGTATAAGAAGCAACATATTCCATTGTACTTGGATTATAAATATCAATAACATCACCGACTGCGTAAGTGATATTAATTTCTGATTGTGTTTGTGCGACAGTTATTTCCTTTAAACTTTGATTTACTGAAAGAATCTTTGTATAGAAAGATTTGATGTTCAACGCATCATCATGGCTACCTTCTAAGATACAATTACTGACATTCACTTCTCCTTCAACTGCCATAGTATGGATAATATCAGCTGTACAAGTCATAATTCTTTCTGATCCATCACGTGTCATAAAATTCGCACGATTAAGATATACATTTTTTCCGCCTTCTGCTCTAAATCCCATACCACCAACTACATGTGCAGTAACATTTTCTAAATAGACATTCTCACATTCAACATAATGGAAACCGGCATTTTCATACATTGTATATGCAAATGATACTTTAGTCCCAATTACAGGAGTTCTATATTTGCAATATGGGAAAGAAGTTTTTAATTTAATATTCAATTCTCTAGAGCTGTTTCGATATGTCACACCAGCAATTCCCTTATATTCTGCACTTGATGGCGAATTATAGAATAGATTTTTATTACGATCTGGCACATATTTTCCAGTTGATTCATCATAGAAACACTCCATATATGAACCTGTTTTTGCATCCCATGATTCATACATAGAATAAGTCAAATCAAATTCTTCTGGAATCGACAATGTGATTACAGGATCAGAAGATTCATCTATTGCAATAATAGTTCCTGAAATAGTTGGAGAGTATTTCATATCAAAAATAATATTGTTGATATGAATATTCTTACATACTTTTGCTTCAAAATATGTTCCCCATCCAATATATTCAAAATAAGTACCTTCCTCTCCGACCAAGTATAAATCAGATACTTCTTCGGCAGAAATAAAGTTAGTAAAACGATAAGTTCCCTTTTTAAATTTTATTACTTTATTACCAGCAACATTTTTCAGACTATTGATTAAAATCGAAAGATTACCAGAATTATTTTCTCCATCAAAAACGATATTATACTCCTCAGCGATGTATACTTTTGCATCGTTAGGAACAGCGTATCTTTCTTCATTAATTAATTTATTTTGATCTACGCCAACCATAGCAGTATTCTCCAATCCAACATTCTCTTGTGTAACAATATTTTCACAATATGGTCCTCGTTTTAATGACTTCAGCACTTCATTTGCTGATACATAATTGTTTGTTGAAGATTGTTCTTCAGAAATGGTACTTGTATTATTAGAATCAGAGCCATTTAAAGAAGAACTTATCGTTTCATTATTTGATGAACTAAGTTCTCCGCATCCAACCAAAGAAAAGAGCAATATCCCCATCAAAACTAATCTTTTTTTGCTCATAAATTCTCCTGTTGTTTATATCGAGTTAATGCATCATTATAGCATTTTAGTAACTCGTCTGCCCCATAACCTTTTAACTTTGAAACAAAAGAATTATAACTATTATCATCATATGGATCACATCCATCCGCATTACGGATATAACTTGCTTCAAGATATTCAAATTGAGGATCTAAAGCAGCTTTAATTGTTGTAATTGTTGCATATTCTGATGAATTCATTTTAATTTCAGCAGGTTCTGGTACTTTTAAATAAGGGAGATAAGATTCTGACATCTCATTTAAATTATTTAAAATGTCATCATTCATTTTACCGACAAAATCATTTGACCAAAATAATGCCGAACCACTATTAACATTAGGTGTAATCTTTGCCCTATATTGTTCTTGATTACCAGTCCAATCTTCTGGTACATGGAAAGTCCAAGAAGTATGGCTTTCATCATCCCAAGTCCAATTTTGATTTTCTACACCATAAGATACTAATTGTGCCCCTAAGTCGCTATACATAATATCTAACAAACGAGCAACTTCACGAACATATGGGCTCTTTGTTGGAATGCATGCTCCATCAGGAATAAATGATCCTAAGCCAAGATGTACTGGAGTACCTTGATAATACGATGAAGTTAAAGGACCAAATGTATGATAAGAAGCTTCATTTTGATAACCTACTGTTAAATAAGCTGCTGCAGAAACAAATGATCCTAAACGGTTTTTATTTCCATATTGTGCCATTTGTGAATCTGTAGTAATAGAGAAAGTGTTCTTATCCATTATTCCTTCTTTCCATAATTTATTCATAAATTTTAAGTAGTTTCGATATGCTTCGGTAAAAGGAACATATGTATAACTAGAATAATCACTTTCAATTTCAATTCCATATGAAACATAACCATATGCTTCTAAAATGAAGTTGCGTAAATATTCTAAAGATTTTGAAGAAACAGGAATCTCATCATCTGGATCGCCATTGTTATTTGCATCATATTCTTTAAAAGCTTTTAAAATAGTATAGTATTCTTCAAGTGTTTTAATCTCACTAGATAATGGTAATTTTAAGCCATATCCTTCATTAAGATTTTTAATCCATTCATCATTAATAAACATCTTGTAAGTTAAATCTCTTGCAACATCTTTAACTGAAAGAGTACAATACATTTTTCCGTCTGATAAAGTTGCAACCTTTTTTGCATTTTCTTTATTAACATCTAAGCCAAAATTATTTTCTAGTTTTTCTTTATATACTGGCATATAATTGTTGATGATATTACCAACTTGTAATCCATTTTGACCAACATAATTATCGTCATTAAAAGGTACATACGCATCGTATGCATTTTCCATATATTGAACTTGTTCTGAAATAGCATTATTAAATAAGAATAAATCTGGAATATCGCTATCATTACGCCATACACCTGCTCTTTGATTGGTGTAAGCCGAAGTATCTGGTGTAGTAAAGTCAAATTGTAATCCAGTGATTTCTGAAAGATAATTAAACATTACCAATTCTGAATATTCTGGATTCCCTGAACTATGAGGAGCAAATATTTTTATCGTAACTGGTTCTTTAACAATACGATAAGGATTATCTTCTAATCCATTTTGTAAGAAATTATCTGGATCATAGTTACTTTTTCCTCCACATCCGACCATAACTCCACATAATAAAGACATTACTAGTACTTGTGCAAAATTAAACTTTTTTCTCATATCCTTTTCCTTTCTAACCCTTAACACCACCGATAGTGACCCCTTTTTCAAAATATTTTTGGAAGAATGGGTAAATAACTAAAAGTGGTAACGACGATACAACGATTGTGACGTATTTTAATTGTTCAGATAAATTGACATCATATCCTCCTAATGATGATTCATTAGATACTAAAATTGAATTTAAGACATTTTGTAGTGGATATAACGATGTATCTTGAACAAACATTAATGCGTTGAAATAAGAATTCCAATATCCAACTACTGCATAAAGAATCATAACTGCAATAATTGGTCGACATAATGGTAAGACGATCCTAGTAAAAATCTTGACATCTCCGCACCCATCAATCATTGCTGCTTCTTGCAATTCCATTGGTATAGATGATTGCATATATGTTCTAATGACGATGATATTAAATACTGAAATACAACCAGGCAAGATAATTGCCCAAATTGTATTATATAATTTGAGTGACGTTATCAAAATATAAGTTGGAATCATTCCACCACTAATAAACATTGTTAACACTAAGAATAAATTAACAAATTTTCTTCCCTTAAAATCACGTCTAGATAATGGATAAGCACATAACATTTGACATGTTACCTGAATGAGCGTACCAATTACTGTGTAAAGTAAAGAATTCTTAAATCCAGACCATATTTTACTTTCTTTAAAAATCATCTTATATCCTTCTAAAGTAAAATCAACTGGAAACAATCCAACATCACCAGCTACAACTGCATCTGCAGATGAAAATGAACTAGCTAAAACATTTATTAAAGGCAAAAGGAAACCTAAGGCGATAATTCCCATTATCACAATGATAAATATATCAAAAACTCGATCTGATCCTGTACTTTTACGATTCATAAACACCTCTTACCATAAAGAATTATCCGAAACTTTCTTTGAAACAAAGTTAGCACCACATAGAATAATAATATTCACCAACGAATTAAATAAACCGATTGCAGTTGCATAAGAAAACTGCGGAATTCCACCAAATTGTGGAAATGAAACTCGATATACATAAGTTGCAATAATCTCAGAAGATGATAAATTTGTAGCCAATTGCATCAAATATACTTTTTCAAAGCCGACACTCAAAATATTACCAATTGACATGATAAACATTATTATTGCAAGAGGAATAATAGCCGGTAAGTTAACATAGAGAATCCTTCTCCATCGCCCAGCCCCATCAATAATTGCTGCATCATGAAGATTTGGATCGACATTAGCCAAAGTTCCCATATAAACGATGGACCACCATCCTAATCCTTGCCAGAGACCTGACACAACATAAATCATGCAGAAATAATCAGGATTTTCCATCAAATTTCTAGCATCAAACCCGAAAAAGTCAAAAATTCTAACGAAGATACCACTATCTCCATTAAAGAATGTGAAAAGCATTCCAACCAAAACTGTAACGGAAATAAAATAAGGTGCATACATAATAGTTTGCACTAAGCGTTTATATTTTTTTGCTTTTACCTCATTAAGTAAAAGAGCAAAAATAATTGGGCATAATGAATTGAAAACAATCGATGCAATGGATAAAACTAATGTATTTTTAATAATTGTCCAGAAATTTGGCGAAGTAATAAAAGTATAAAAATGTTTAAAACCACCCATCGATGTCCATGGTGAACCAAAAATTCCTTTGAAAGCAGTATAATCCTTAAATGCAATTACTAGACCACCTAAAGGTAGATAATGAAAGATAAATATATATAAGACAGTCGGTATTGTCATCACAAAAAGCGCCAAGCCAATTTTAGAATACCATTTTCTTTTACTTGGGGTTGTAGAAAGATGCGCTATCTCTTCACGAGTCAATTTCACTTCCATATCTAAATTCTTCTCCTAAGCGCTTACATTATAATATATTTTCTCATTTATTCCTATAAAGATATATGACATAAAATATATACTTTTTTGACTTTTGGTTATATAATGTAATATATATCCTATAAAAAATATATATTTATTTAAAATAAAGGGGCAGTTATATGAAAGCACATGATTTTTTTAAAAAAACATTATATTACAAAATTATCTTTGATTCTTTCAATATGGATTTATCTCCTTCTATAGTTGGTTATGAAGTATGTAATCGAAATAAACCAACCATTGATTCAAATAAATCTTGCTATCTATTGCATTTTGTTTTGGATGGTCAAGGTTATCTATTTACACCCTCTGGTCAAACAATTTTTGTTCAAAAAGATGATTGTTTTTTAATTGAACCTAATTCTCATATACGTTATCGTCCAAATAGCGATAATCCTTGGTCATATATCTGGTTAGAGTTAAATGGTGATTTAACTAAAAAATTATGTGAAGCCATTGGATATCGAAATAATAATATGGTACTACATCTCGATAATATGGAGATAATAGCCGACCATTTTGCTGATTTATTTAATGATAATATGAGTTTAATTAATCAAAACGCAGAAGCTTTACGCATTCAAAGTATTCTTTTTGATGTATTTTCTATTATTATTAACGAAAAACAGTTTGATTTTCAAAATCATAGTATTTCACATAAAGAACAACAAACCAAACAAATTCTCGATTATTTAAATGCTAATTATACTTCTTCGGATATAAGTGTAAGTAAGGTTTCTGAACATTTTTATTTCAATCCAGCATATTTAACAAGAATCTTTAAAGAAGCAACCGGTCTCCCTCCAATGAAATATATTATAATGTTACGTATGCGTCGTGCAGTTGAATTACTAAGTACAAAAAACTTCTCAATATCACAAATTGCTTATGCATTAGGATATAAAAATCAATTTTATTTTTCAAAAGAATTCAAAAAGTATTATGGGGTTCAACCATCTAAATATATCAAACCTATTGAAATTAATCACAATCAGTAAGATCTTTACGTTCTGTATTATTAAATGAAGATGAATCAAAGTATTCGTTTTGAACAACTATTCTATCACGTTCATTATCTTTTTTATGTTCTTCAATTTCTAATTTATCTAAATCAATATTATTGATGTGAAAACGATAATCAATACAAATAGTATCAGATATAAAATCTTGTATAGCTCTCTTTTTACGATGTGCCACCATTACAATCATTGAAACTATTTGTAAAATAAATGCGATTGCAGTAAAAGTAAATAACGAGAAACCTGCTCCTGCGATTTCAAATAAAGGATACATAATTCCAGAATTAAGTCCTCCCCCTAAGAAGAAACTAATTAGCATAAAACCAAACGAGAAGAAAAACATCACAATATTACGAATGATTTTTTGTGAAGTAACTGTCTCATATCCTTCTTTATCAACGACATAAATCTTAAAAATTTTCTTACCAAATGTTTGCATATGTTTAAAAATGATTTGTGGTAATATATATCCACACAAAAATGATAGACAATAAGCACAAATACACACAATAGCTACCGCATGAGCACAGTATGCATAATTAGTTTTATATTTCTGATAATGATTTTGAAAACGAGTTGAGCCAATTAATTCCTGAACTTGAATATTCCATAAGTTTTGATAATTAACTGCGAGATAATTATAGTTAGTTAATCCAGCCTCATATCCATCTTCAGAAAATAAATATTGATAGAGATCTAACGCAAAATATCCATCTAAATATGGTAACGCATAACTTTCTTCATCAAAATGCCACATCGAAATATTTACTGCAGTTTTTTTCATCATCTGATAAAAATAAGCTTGTGAGGTATCACCTTTAAAATCAATTAAATCTTTATCTTTTTCACCTGCATAATAAACATAAAAATATGCTAAATTATCTGTCTCATAACTTGCAACAGGTAAATTTTTTGGATTATCAATTTCGATATGATAATTATTAAATGGAGTAGGATCAACTTGATAAGAATAGAGAATATGCATCAAACAATAATCTTCAAAAATCTCTGATTGTTCTCGTGGGGTTTGATAATTATTATTTTCATTATCAACAAATTCATATATTTTTGCTTCTTCTTCAATCTTATAACAAGCAATCATCTCTTGATGCAACGCTTGTTCTTTTTCCATATATTTTTCCGAACTTGCTAATATGGTCGTCCCAATAATGATTGATAATAATGAAATAATAATTAAAATTAACCCATCAAAAAGGTGTGCAAAAATACGACGAATCAACGGAGCCGATTCATCATTTTGATATTCTCTTAAAACTCTATCATTCATAATATTATTTTATCCGTTTCTGCGTAATGCTGTCAAATATATGCATCTTAGAAATGTCAAATACTAATTGTAATTGATCGCCGGATGAAACAATTGTCTTTGCATGGATTTTTGAAACAAGTTCTCCCCCTTCAAAATCACTATGAACAAAATATTCATGTCCTAATAACTCTGCAACAGAAACAGTTAGATTAAATTCTTGTGATATTGCTTCATCAGTCAAAACTCTGCCCTTTTGATAAATATCTTCTGGTCTAATTCCAAATACAACATCAATCGGTTTAGTTACATCAACTTTCTTCAACTCTTCTAATGAAGTTTTAATATCTTGAATGCGATGATTTGATTCTTCACAATACTTTAATTCTTCTTGTACTTGTGATAAACGTGATCTTAATCTTTGTATTTCTTTATTATCAGTCGCTTTATCTATTTTTTCTTTTAAAGAATCAATAGTATTAAGATATTGCTTCTTTTCAATGAAAGCTTCTTCAAGTTTATCTAACTCTTCTTTTAATCGTTTTGGTTCTTCTTGATAAAATTCCTTAATAGCTTTAGCAAAATCATCTGTTAAAGTTATTTTTGCACCTTTAGCAAACGAAATAGTATTATTATCGTAAGTCACATTAAATAAATTCATTGCAGGAGAACCAATAAAGGTTGCAACAAACATATTAGCAGGGTGATTATAAATCTCAATTGGTGTACCAATTTGTTGAATGAAACCTTTGTTCATGACAACAATTCTTGAAGCCATAGTCATCGCTTCAGTTTGATCGTGAGTAACATAAATAGTTGTAGCTTTTAAAGATTGATGTAATTTAATGATTTCACTACGCATTGCAACTCTAAGCTTAGCATCAAGATTACTTAAAGGTTCATCCATCAAGAAAACTTTAGCATTTCTAACAATCGCTCTACCTAATGCAACACGTTGACATTGTCCACCTGATAATGCTTTTGGTTTTCGATCAAGATATTCTTCAATTTGTAAGATTTTTGCAGCTTCTTTTACTCGTTTAGCAATCTGTTCTTTATCCATATGGCGATATTGATAGACTTCAACTGGCGTTTTCTCTAAATATTCAATCTGTCCTTTTATCTCCTCAATATCATGATTGATTTGATCGATATCATCATCTTTAGCAGGATGTTGGATACATTTTTGAAGGTCGCGTAATTGAATATTTAGTTTCTTAATTAATTTTTTATTAATTGCTAATACTGGTTCGCCTTTTTTATCAACTTTTAAAACAGGGATTTTCCTAATCTTTAAACCGAAAGCCATGTTTCCGGAAACTGTCATATGTGGATATAATGCGTAACTTTGGAAAACCATTGCGATATCACGATCTTTAGGATGTAAATCATTCGCATATGTTTGATCAATAAATAAATCTCCTGCAGTTATATCTTCTAATCCTGCAATCATTCTTAATGTTGTTGATTTCCCACATCCAGAAGGACCAACAAATACAATAAATTCATGTTGTTTAATATCTAGATTGAAATCAAAAACAGCTTGAACTTTATTGTCGTAAATCTTATTGATATGACGTAATGAGATATAAGCATCCTTAGGAGCATGCTTAACTTTTTTAGCATTTCTTTTCTGGAATGCAACCATTTCATCATAAACTCGTGTGCGACGTTTATCTAATTGCTTATTTCTTTCCTTATTCTCACGCTCTGCTTTACGTTTTTCAATTTTATCTTTCTTGATATCCTTATTTTTCGTTTGCATATCTCTTCCCTCATTTCATACCCACATTTGTAAGCACTTTCATTTTACAAAAAATTAAAAATATATAAATAGATTTTAAACAAAAAGCAAAGAATGTAATTCAAAAAGTCAAAAAAGTATATATTATTAAAATGTATGTTAATAGATTGTTTATATAAAGATATCTCTTATAACTAATGAACCTTATTAAATAAAATTACAAACTTTTGTATTCTATCCATTCATTATAAGATCAATAATTTTTTTTCTTGGAACATTATATACTTTTTATCGTTGTATAAATTTCTCCAAGAATCGTTAGAAGCCAACATTTTCAACCGATAATTTCCAACAATTCCATTATGGTATTTACACGCTTCTTCTTCGCTACATTCGAATATTGGGTTATCAATTATAAATATATTTGCCAAAACATATCAGATTTATTTATAGTCGACTCCTGTTGTTTTCATGTACATATTCTTCAGTACACCTATTCTCGTTTATTAACTTGCGTTCCAGTAATTCCTTCATCGGCATATATTCCGACCTTTACCCATTCAGATTTTTTACTAATTGAATCTATATAATATTGTACTTATGAGCGATAACTATTTAATTAATCCTCACTATCAGTACTAACTCGGCAATAAGAAGCCACTATTAACCTTTTATCAATTTGTGTAGATTTCTTTCTATCAATAAGATTAACGTTTGCTTTAATAACTTCAACTTTATTCATTTCTTCCTCCTAAATTTTTGAAATTATTAACATAGTTCATCATTATTATACCTTAAGTGGATATGTCCCATCAAATCATTAACTCAGATTTGATGCCATATTGAAGCATAATCTTATTTTTAATTTTAAAGAAATCTTCATCACTAATTAAATTTTTAGTTTTTAATATTGTTAATAAATTTAGTTCAGTAGCATAGTTTACTACTTTAGATATGTATTCTTTTTCTTTAATCTTTGTGGCTGTAAGTTTTAAATAATTAAAGAATCCTTTTGCTTTTTTATATTCAAGTAATTTTTCTTGAATTGAACCATACGGCTCTCTATTAATAATTTTAATTTTTCCTATATTTTTTCCTCCTTTTCGTTCGAATTAGGTTATCTAGCTTCGTAATATTAAATTTACAAAAAAACTAATGTTTTGAGTAAATTTCTTATTCTGTTGCTAAAGATAGACAACTAATTAATTTTTTAATTTAAAATAATTTTATTTTTAAAGTTAGTTTTTTTCTCTGTGTTGCAAAAATAATTGTAATGCAGAGAATTTTTTTAACCTTTTTGATTGTTTTTAAAAATTTTATTTGATATAATATTAGTGGTGGTAAAGATGAAATATTTAAATGAATTAACAAAACGAAAAATTTTTAATTATAAAGATTTTATTGAAATAGTTGGTGATGACAATTTAGCAAAAAACACTTTACAAAACTATTTAGAAAAAGGCTATATAAAACGTATTAAACATAATTTATATGGTGTTGTAAGTCTAGAAACTAATGAATGTATAGCTGACAAATTTTTAATTGCTTCTAATATTACAGATACTTCTTTTATATCGCATCATTCTGCATTTGAATTTTATGGCTATTATAATCAAGTTTATTATGATGTAAATGTATCTTCTATCTCTAAATTTAATACTTTCGAATTTGAAGAAAACACATTTTCTTTAATTAAAGTATCTTCTACAAACTTTGTTGAAGAAATTCGTGGTGTTAAGGTTACTTCAATAGAAAGAACTATAGTAGATTCAATTAAAGATTCTGGTAAATATTGTGAGTTAGAAGAAACATTAAACTGCATCAACATGATTCCATACATTTCAATAAAAGATATTTTAAAGTATTTAAAACAAATAAATTCAAAAATGCTTTATAAAAAAGTTGGTATTATTTTATCTCTATTCAAAGATAAACTAAACATTCCTGATTCTTTCTTTGATATATGCCATGAAGTATCAGATTCAATTAAGGGACATTTTGATAAAAACAAAAGTGCTCATGTATATAATTCCGAATGGAAAATATTTATTTACAAAGACTTAAAAAATTACATTAACAAGGAATGATCATATGTTTAATTACAAAAAACACGAAATAGTAGCATTAGCTAAAGACAATGGCTTTAGAAGTGAAACTTTAGAAAAAGTTCTTAGATTAATTGACATATTAGATTTTATAAGTAAAACAGATGAACTTTCTCCTTATTTAGTACTTAAGGGTGGGACATCAATTAACTTTACGTTATTCAATCTTCCTAGACTAAGTGTCGATATTGATTTAGATTTTTCCTTTAGTGGTACTAGAGATGAAATGTTAAATAAAAGAAAAGAAATTACCGCTATCATTAGAAGATATATGGAAATTAACAACTACAGTCTTAGTGATGAAACCAAATCTAAACATGCATTAGATTCATTTGTGTTCAATTACAATAATAACTTTGGAAACAAAGATAACTTGAAAATTGAAATTAATTATATGAATAGAACGCATGTATATGAAACAATCACAAGAAATGTTTCTATATCTTTCTTAACTTCTTTTAAAACATTAACATTGAATAAATATGAACTATATGGTTCTAAAATAAAAGCACTTATTGAAAGATGTACTATTAGAGATGTATATGATGTTTACCATATGCTTAAAGAAAATTTATTTAATGAATCCGAATTTAATTTAGTAAAGAAATGTGTAATATTCTATATGGCAATTGGTAAAACTACTGATAGACCATTTAACGAAGTGTTAATCGACTTTGAAACGAAACTTAATGCATATATGGTAGACAAAGTGCCACAATACCTTTCTTCAACTCTTAAAAAAGATGATAAATTTTCAATGATTGATGCCGTAAATATGGTTAAAGATTTTGTTTCAACTTTAATGAAATTAAATGAATCTGAAATTAAATTTATTAACGAATTTGAAAATAGTAATTATCATCCTGAACTTTTATTTGATGACAACGAAATTATTAATAGAATCAAAAATCATCCAATGGCATTATGGAAAATATCAAACAAATAACAATTCACCTTAACGGGATGTTTAGAAACCTAGAATAATGTTTCCATCCTCTTTTTTGATGATTTCTAGTAAAAAAGAGACAAATCCATAAGAAATTGCCTCTTCGTTATATAATATCTTTGTTCAGGAGATATCATATATGAGTTATTTTACTACAAGGAAAGTATTTTTAATACCCTCCTTCGACCTAAACGTGAAGGAAGAAGAAAAAATACTCAGATTTTTACATTTATTAGAAGAATCCAATGTAGCTTCTATAATCAATAAATGTGTTAAGAATAATACTTCGTTTTTATAGAACAGTGTTTTTCAAACTTGGTTAATATTATACTATTTGTTAATCTAACATATCTCCACACTCTAGGTTCATTATTAGTCGTACTTGAAGATAGTCTTTCAAGACCTTTTCTCTATAACCATCATCATCTATATTAAATACAAAATGCTTATAAAATAGGTCAAAGATCAAAATTTCTGTGTATTTTTCTGTCATCATCTAAAGCCATTTATCCTGTTTTGCACAAGTAGCTTCATCAATATTATGTCGTGTTTTGAAGCATTTGCGAGCAGGCGAATTTAGTTTTTTGCTATTGTGAAACGGGGCGCGTGGGGAGCAGTTTTGAGAGCCGGCAGATATTTGCTTAAGCTAGTCGATTCGGTGCGATGTGGAGCTTGTTTGGCTTGCTTATGCGAATGTGGCTACATGGTCTGAAAGTAGCTGCATGTGCGGTTGGTTCGGCGGGCGGTCAGTAAGGTGTGAGAAGAGGGTTTTGAACGAAATTATATATTATATATATAAATAGGTATGATGGGCTGGCGTAGAGTGAAGCTGTAGTAAGAGGTTAAGATTAATAAAATATATGGTGAGATGCATATGATTGGCGGGCTGTAGATAGTAAGTATTAGGTATAGAAAGTAATAAAAAAGATCTATGGGTGAGATAGATCTTAATTTATGCTGGATGTGACTATGTAAGTAAATATCTATGTTAAGTGTTAGAACTTAGTTTTGTGTGAGTTATTATGATAAAACATTTTGTACAAATTAGAATGAATTAGTTTGTGCTTTTACATTTGCTATTTTTGGTACTATTTCTTTTGTAGCAACACAATACTTTCTACATGAATTGTATCTACTCTATGAACATATAAACGAAAGGTTGTCTTTTAAAAATGACCATATCACCTAATAGTTCTTTCATTTGTTTCCTAATAATTATGTGTATGTATCTAGAGAAAACAAATGGCTCAATTAATCCAACAATTCTTGTTCTAGCTTAACTCCATTTTCAAGCATATAAGATATAACATCATAGAAATAACTAAACTTCTCATCATTCTTCATTTTATTCAATCTCTTGATGTCGTTCTCTGTTAAACGTTTTAAATTATTAAGATTGGATTTCAATTCATCCACATTCATTCTATATGGTTTAAATGGAATTCCTGTCTTCTCAACCAAATTATTGAAAATCAAAAATCCTCCAGCATCAATATCACTAAAATGTAAATACTCAGCATTTGGATATTTATCATATATCTTTAATAGTAAACTTTGTTTTGTATGATTATGAAATCCTGCAAGATAAATAATTACAGCGCTTTTATCATTCATTGCATAGAAAGATGTCAAGTTTTCTACTGTGATTACTTTTGAAAATGCAGAATCTAATAAACTTACACTTTTAATCATCTCGTCTGAAAGTGATAATTCATATCCAAGTTCATTTAGATCGATTATTGAATTATTAATTTTTAAGACAAGATTATTTTTTACCATCGCATATGAAGAGTTCTTATCGTAGGATTCACCTTTATGCCAGTGGCGTCTTGTGAAAGAACCACCGCAATAACCGTATTTAACCATACATGAGAATGCGTACTGTCTAGACATCTTTTCTTGACGTTTTCCATCAACGATTCTTCTTGGCGTTCCTCTTTTATCTAAGATTTGCTGAACGGCCATAAAGTCCTCTTTAGATACGATAACCTCGTGATGATTTTCTAAATAATACTTATCCTCTTCACCAAAGTTACGTAGTCTTTTCTTAGTGATTGGGTCAATCGTAAATGTCTTACCTAAGAGAATATCACCTGCATACTTCTCATTCCTTAGAATTCCTCTAATGCATGATTCATGCCATTTAGTCGCACCACTTTTAGTTTTTAAACCAAGTGTTGTACATTCTCTAGCAATAACTGTGCATCCCATTCCATCAAGGTATCTTCTATAGATGTATCTTACTATTTCAGTTTCCTCTTCATTGATTGTAATGTATTTATCCTCAGGATGATAATCATATCCTATGCAACCTTGAAAGCCTACAAGCTCTCCTCTTTGCATTTTCATCTTAAGACCTTTTTTAACGTGTTCCGAAGTATTATGAACCTCTTGTTGAGCTACTGAAGATAATACAGTAAGCATTAACTCTCCATCCATTGATAGAGTATTGATATGCTCTTCTTCAAAGAAGATTGCAATTCCTCTTTCCTTTAAAGTTCTAACGTAATGAAGAGTATCAACGGTGTTTCTTGCAAATCTTGAAATTGATTTAGTGATAATCATATCAACTTCATCATTTAAGCAATCGTTAATCATCCTCATGAAATCAGGTCTTTTATCAACCTTAGTACCAGTAATAGCTTTATCGGCATAGATACCTACCATAACCCATTCTGGATTTTTATTTATAAGATCTTTGTAATATTCCAACTGAGAATTATATGAACTAATTTGTTCAGCATCATCAGTTGATACACGGCAATAAGCAACAACTCTTAATCTTGCATTCTTTGACTTATTTCTATTATTAAGTGTTGCACTTGCTTTAATAACTTTTATATCAGACATATGTTTCCTCCTTTTTATTCTGATATAGAGTTTGTGAGCCATGCTCCAAACTCATTATATCATAGAAATACGTTCCCTAAAATTCCACATTAGAATAAATCTTGTATCTTTTAGATACATCAGTTTTGACTTTAAGGAACATATCTTCACTTAATAATCCTGCTTGATAAATCTTAACAAGCATTCCTATTTCCATAATGTAATCTAGTGCTTTTGTATCTATTTCACCATCTGGTTCTACTAGCTTATTTGATATTGGAAAATCACTATAAATATAAGATTCGCATTTATTCTTAAAGGCATAATATTCCCTTCTAGAAGCCTTTTTCTCATCTTCTAAAGCATTTGCTAGCTGAAGCTTATTAAATGCCTCAAATCCTTTATTTTTAAGGGTATCTAATCCTTCAATTAATCTATTATGTGTTTGTTTATTCACATTTTCACCATCCTTTACTTATAGGTATTTTTAAGAATTAAAACTTCGTATTTTTAATACAAAATTATAACTCCTCACTTAATAGGCTTTTAGAATGGCTAAAAGTTCGTGTTTATATTAAAAAAATACCTAACACATAAAAATTGTGTAGGTATTTTAAAAATCAGATATTTAATTTACTTTAATAACGACTCACTTATATATTATTTAAAATAAATTAGCATCAACCACTAATTTAATTCCCTTTGCTATCGCTTCATCATAACATATATCTTCATACAATAGTTTTTGAGTAATATTTTTATAATCTGGTTCATAAAATCTTGACTCAATGATATTGGTAAGCATCTCATTAATGTTGTATTTAGGATCAGCTGAAGGATTATTCTTTGATTTACTTCTATCTAATCTTACTCTTTTTACCAAGTCTTTAAGATCATCGCTTATGATAATATTCGGATATATTTTTGCAATATCATATAGATGTCTTGAATCTCTATTCATCATATTTTGAATTTTGTAATCACATACCGCAAATACTTTATCGATGAATGTTCTTTCTAATGACTGAACAGACATTTCAAATGATATTGCCTCAAATTCAATAGGCAATGAAACATTATTATTTTTACAAAATTTACCTATAAAACAGCTTATATCGTGTTTGACTACAGGATATGAAATTTGGTAATAACTTGTTTCAATCATTATTTCTAATCTATCTTGGCTATAAAATGATTCGTATTCAAATAAGTACTTATTGTAATCATGTCTAGATAAGACATCATCAGGATTTTTTAAAACTAATCCTAATTCAGTCGCAATTTCTATAATTGTTTCCTTTGATTTCTTCTTTTCCTTATCAGTGATGCTTCTAGACATAGATAAATCTATATCTTCAGAAAACCTATCAATCAAGTCATATGCTTTAAATAATGATGTACCACCTTTAAATAAAAATGGTAATTCACTTTTAGATAATTCATATAAAAACATTGATTGAATAGTATCTTTTTCAACCATTAGAGGATTACGTTTTAATTCTAAAGAAACAGTATCAATTATTTCTTTCCATTCACTCTTATTATTCTTATACCAACTCATTCATTAATCCTCCATTATAAATGTTCTTATAGACTTTATCAGGGAATAAAGGCAAATACTTTTTAATTAAATTAAAATTTAGATTCTTCTTTTGGGCATATTCTTTAAGCTTAGATTTTAATTCATCTAGGCTTAGTTCACAGTACTTGTCAATTTCAGTCATCATAGTTAGAAATTCAATCTCATTGATATTTTCTTTTGTTATATTAATTGCAGGTTTATATATAATGATGCCATATCCATCAATTTCAACTTTTCTTTGCTTTGTTGTTGCAGTATTAGTTACTACTTCTATAATTGAAGGAATTTGCGTAGTAAAGCCATATTTGTTATACATTGCAATACCAGATATAAAACCAATACTTTCATCTGCCTCATACAAATATTTCTTTTCAATGAATTTGTTAATAGACATCTTACCGTCTGTTCCAAATATAGTCTTATATGGTTTATAATAAACACCATTATAAAGACGTATAAGTTTACCTTCATCAGTAAGTTTCTTCATCTCTTGCCTTAATGCATACTGTGATGTACATGGTAGTTCATACATGAATATCGGTTCAGCTTTATCATAATTCTTATTTATGTAATCCATCAACATTCATATCACCTCACAATCTTGAAATATCTTTTTTCAACTTTATTATATCACTAATGTAAATTTAAAGCAATCACTGATTTTATCAAGAGCACTATTAATTAAGATCGTACTCAATGTATATGCATTTAAAATTCTACTAATGCATAAATCATCGATCAGTTTCCTATCGTTGCAATCGTTTTGCAACAATTCGTCAATCGTTGCATGAATATTCGTTATCTAACATTTGTTTAAGCAAAAGACGATTGTCGTATGAAAGGTGATGAAAATATTTGCCCACTGTTATTTAACCTCCTTTGCGGTTGTGGTAGAACTCTTCCATAGTGGCACTGCTATAATTAAGTCTTTTCATGTTTCAATAATTAATCTTTACCTTCTATAACTGTGTCATCATCCATAATTACATCTTTAAACTTCATTCCTTGAATATAACAATTTTCTAATAGATCATATATATCATCATACCAACCTATAAATTGATATTCTTCAAATTGAAAATCAGAATGTCCATTAGGTTCAACTAAAGCAACTTCGTATTTTCCTAGTTTTTTATTTAACTTCCTTTCAAATTCATTTCTAAGTTCGTCTGGTTCCATTTGATCCATCGTCATACGATATAATTTGCCCTTAAATCTAAAATCAATTCCATAAACAATGTCATACTTATCATTTCTTATACCTGAATATTCTCCAATAAATTCATCTAATGATTTATAATCGTTTTTTCTCATTGTTATAATCTCCTTTTAATTTTTTTAATTAAATCTTTATCATCCTGAGATAAAGAAATACCTTTATCTGTATGATCTAAATTATAATGTATATGTGGTTTTATTCCATGATGTGAATGTTCAAAATCAATAACTTTTATTTGCTTATGATTATCATCATAGAAAGAGATATGTTTGATTTTTCCATCTTTCATAGTGACATACACTCTATTAGAACTATGCGAATATTCAGGAGCTTTAACATTTTTAGTTGCACCCATACTTAATATTTGAATATCACCTATTTGCCCTATAGTAGAATATCTTTGTCCATTTTCCACAAAACTAAAATTACCACTATTTACATTAACAAAAGCACCTCTACTGCCCATAATATTCACCCCCATTTAAAGTGAACACATTTTCGATTGGAAATAGTCTTAGTTGTTCATAATCGTTTTTTCTCATAAAACAATCTTTATACTCATACTGTAAAAAAGTACCTGTCATACCTTCAATCATTTTACCAAAAACTATAATTAATGATGGTTCTAGTCTTTTCTTCATTTCATTAAAACCATTAATGAAAGTATCCTTATTATGCATACATCCCAAGGTAGAGATAATAATGACACTACCTTTTTCAACACCACTAAAGCAAATGTCATAAGTATCTTCTAACGCCCATTGGATAGTAGGAATAACTTTATAACCTTTTTCTTGTAGCATACAACCAATCCATCTATTTCTATAAACATTAAATCTAATATCATTGATATTCATATTAGGATACACACTATAATCGGGTGTGCAAATAGCCTTAAATTCTAACAATTTAGGTAGATACCTAAATGGATCATCCCATAATTTATTAATTACATTATCGTAGTTAAACATAATAACTACAGATTTATCTTTTTGTTTATGACTTTTAATATTTTTAAAATTACACAAATATGTGTCATTCCATTCATTATAATCAAAAATATCCTTTTTAATTATAGGTATACCATTATAATCATAGTCATGATCTGAATATAACGGCCTTAAAATTTTATATTTTTCATAATCATTTTGTCCATTAATCATACGTTTAAATCCTCCTATATTATTGACTTTTTAATGATTTAACCATATAATTAATCTTGTCTAGGGAATCATTATATGGTTCTTGGAGCGTAGCACTACCAATGCTATGCTTTTTTATTTTTATGAGATAATTTTTTTAAAAGAATTACCTAGCTGACTATTTATTATCTCTTCATAATCTCTAGGTGTTAAATCAAAATAATGAATTCTATTGTAATTATACCTTGCTGATGTTATAGCTACTGGCTCAGAAACTTCAAACACACATTTGATAAAATCTTCTTCCTGAAGCAATAAATATTCTGTGTCTAATAATACCAAACTTGTTGGTGATAACATGTACTGAGCTCCAAAATTAGCTTCAGCTTCATTTTTGGCATTTTGTTCTTGATGACCCAATCTTATATGCATAATTTCATGTGCCATGCTAAATCTTTGTCTATTCATTCCAGTGCCAACATCATCTATATATACATAAAATCTTTGTTCGTTTTCATTATAATGCAAATATGATGGTGGAAAGCCATACAAGCTATATTCACTTATTTTTCCTTTGTTTTTAGCAATAATTTCTGACGCATACACAATTTTGATATTCATCTTTTCTGCAATCTTAAAAACATCAATTGCAATATCAGTTACATTATAATCTTCAAATATGTATGCAACTTCTTTTTTTATTTCTTCATATCTTTCGTCTTTTAATCGCATTTGCCCTCCTTTCTAATTTTCTAATAAAAATTTAATTAATTCTTTTTTGTCGTCTTCAGACAAAGTGTCTTTCCCCCTAGCTAGAACCAATTTTGCATCCATTAATCCATTAATGGTGCTATTTGCTCCTCCTAAAAGAGAATCAACGCTCACTTCTAATGCATTAGCTATATTTACAATCACATCAATTCTAGGTGTTCTATCACCGCTTAAATATTTAGACATTGAAGCTTCTGTAATATTAGACATTTGTGATAATTCTTTTTGTGTTAAACCTTTTTCTTCCATAATCATTTTAATTCTATCATTTAATTTCATTTTTCTTTTCCTTCCTTATTATCACTTGCCATTATTATAATTTATTTCAAAATAGTTGTCAATATGTTTTGATAAAAATAAACGAAGATTTTTTTAGTCCTCGTTCATTAGGGTAGCAAATAATATATTTACTTATATAAAATGTTCAAAAAATGAGTAAAAACCGCTGTCGTTGTCTAAGTCCGTTTAACGTGTTTTATCCAAATCTGACCAACGGAATTTAGACTTGTTTTAAGACCGTTTCACCACTCGCCTAATAAATTATAACCTCATTAATTATCGTGTGATGTGGACCAAATATGAGCTATTTATGATGGTTTTGTATATGCTGGAATTGACGCTTACGTTTCATTACCTATTCGAAACATTTGCAACCGTTAAAAAAGATCAAAACGCCTTAAACACATCATTTTAACAATTTTTTTACTTTTTATAACTATTTCTTTGTCAGCAAACAAACCGTCTCAACGATTAAAGTATCGTCGAAGAAATTAATCGTTGAGATGTTTCAAATCGTTGCATTATTTCAACGATTTTGCAACGATTATTTTTTTAAATACATTGTTGCTTAGAGTATATAATTGTAATTTGATTGAAAAAGAGCCGTAGTTTTATAGAGTAAAAGGATCTATTGAAGAAAATTTGATTGATGAAAGTCATATTATATAGAGAAAAAAACGAAAAAGAACAGTCTATTAAAAAGAATTAAACATAACTTGGTTATTTATAAACACCTATGATAAAATGTATTTTAGATAAATTTAAGATTATTTTAAGATAATTTTAGAAGTAGGTGTTTTTTTATGATAGTTTATAATGCTACTAAAAAGGAATTCTGTAATGATGTAATAATGAATTCTATATCAGATAAAATATTAAAAAAACTATTAGAATCTAATATTCGGGGTGGAGGAACTAGTGAATATCATTCTTGGCAAAATTCATTAAACTTTATGAAGAATGTCTTAGATGATAATGAGTTTGATGATGATATTAGAGTTGCTATTGAATATCAAATTCCTAGAACTTCTAAAAGAGTTGATTTTATTATTGCTGGAGCTGATGCTAATGATAAATCTAATGTTATTATCGTAGAATTAAAGCAATGGGAAAAGGTAGAAAAGATAGATGATGAAATGCTTCATAGTGTAAAAGCATTT
>JAQXGN010000053.1 GCA_029006735.1 Caryophanales bacterium | reverse complement strand
AAAGATGCTTGTTTTTGCCTGTTACATTTTGATTCATAATATTACTTTCCTTTCTACAGGCAGAAGTGATTATATTATATCACTTGACAGACTAATTTCCTTTTCTTACTTTATAACTGAATTTACTTTGTCACTTAAAGTCCATGAAGAAAAAACTGTTTTTCTTATATTAATCTATTTACAAAACAATTAATAAAATGGTAAAATAATTGAGCCATAAAGAGAGACTGAGAGACAAGCTCGTTGACGTCTCAGCAACCTATCTAATAGAAAAGGTGCTAATGCTTGGATGATGGAAGAAAATAAGATTTATACTCCCATCATGCCGATGGGAGTTTTGTTTATTTTACGAAAAGGAGTATAGAAAAATGGCAGATTTTATTATTGAAACAAGTGCACGTCATGCACACGTCACACAAGATGTATTAGAAGTATTATTTGGAAAAGGAGCACAATTAGAGGTTAGAAAAATGTTATCTCAACCAGGTCAATTTGCTTCAAATCAAAAAATTAAAGTAGTTGGACCAAAAGGAGAATTAACTTGCTCAATTTTAGGACCATGTAGAAATGTTAACCAAGTTGAATTATCATTTACTGATGCTAGAACAATTGGTGTTGTTGCTCCAGTTAGAGAATCTGGTGATGTTAAGGGATCAACAGCATGTAAATTAGTTGGACCTTGCGGTGAAGTTGAATTACAAGAAGGCATTATTGTTGCAAAACGTCATATTCATATGACACCAGCAGACGCAGAAGTATTTGGCGTAAATAATGGTGATATTGTTAATGTTAAAGTATTAAATGAAACAGGTAGAGCATTAGTATTTGGTGATACAGTTATTAGAGTTTCTCCTTCTTATGCTTTAGCAATGCATATTGATACTGATGAAGCAAATGCTGGTGCATTAGCAGGTTTAGTAAAGGGAACTATCGTAAAATAGTTTTTAGGTAGTAAACATGGTAAAACACTTAACTTACGTTCCTACAGGTGTTTGCTCAAGAAGATATGAAATCGACTATGAAGATGGAAAAATTGTTAAAATTGAAATAGTTGGTGGATGTAATGGAAATTTAAGTGGCATCTCTAAATTATTAGAAGGTGCAGATATCGATTGGGTAATTTCTAGACTTGAAGGAACAAAATGTGGTTTTAAACAAACCTCATGTCCTGATCAAATCGCTAAAGCATTAAAAACAATTAAATAAAATTTAATAAAGTATAAAAATATTTGCTTTGCTCATACTTTTAAGTGGGTGAACAAATATGAAAACAACAAAGAAAAAAGAACAATTTAAGATTGCAAATGTCCTTTTTGAAATGGGAATGGATTTTGATGTAATTGAAAAAATATCTGGAATAACTCCACAAGAATTATTGATGGATAAAATCAATTTAATAGAATTTGATGAACCAAAGAAAGAAGAGGACAACAAAGAAAAAAATAAATAAAAAAAAGGAGTAGTACACATGATACAAGAGAAAATATTATTTACATCTGAATCAGTTTCAGAGGGCCATCCAGATAAATTATGTGATCAGATTTCTGATGCAATTTTAGACGCATGTTTAATTCAAGATGCTAAATCTCATGTTGCATGTGAATGCTTTGTTACAACTAATCTACTTGTTATTGGTGGAGAAATTACTACAAGAGCAAAAGTAGATTATGAAAAAATAGCTCGTGATGTCATGCTTAGAATTGGTTATGATTCTAGTGAAAAAGGTATTGATGGAAGGAATTGTCAAATCATTAATCGTATTCAAGAACAATCCCCAGATATTAATATGGGAGTTGATAAAGAAAAAGAAGAAGATCAAGGTGCAGGAGACCAAGGCATTATGTTTGGTTATGCTTGTAATGAAACAGAAAACTATATGCCTTTAGCAATCGTTATTGCTCATAAACTTGTTCGAGTTGCATCTAACTTACGTCATAGTGGAGATTTTGTTGGTTCTCGTCCTGATATGAAATCACAAGTAACTATTGATTATTCTTCTAGTAAACCAAGAATTGACACTGTATTGATGTCGGTTCAACATGATCCAGATGTTGATATGGATAAGTTTAAAGATTATATCAAAAATAATATTATGAAATCAGTAATTAAATCATTTGGTTTTAATGATAATTTCAAAGTATTAATTAATCCAACTGGTCGCTTTGTTATCGGTGGTCCAAATGGTGATACAGGATTAACAGGTAGAAAGATTATTGTCGATACTTATGGTGGAGTAGGTAGACATGGAGGTGGTGCTTTTTCCGGAAAAGACCCTTCAAAAGTAGATCGTTCAGCAGCATATGCAGCTAGATATGTAGCAAAGAATTTATGTGCAGCAGGTGTCGCAGATAAAGTTGAAGTTCAATTATCTTATGCTATAGGTGAAGCTAATCCAGTCTCTATCTTTATTGACACATTTGATACAGAAAGGATTAATAAGCAGAAAATATTATCAATTGTTCATCAATTGTTTGATTTAAGACCAGCTTCAATTATTAAAAAATTCTCTTTAACTAGACCAGCTTTCAAATATGAAGATTTAGCTACTTACGGCCATTTTGGTCGCCCAGATATTAATTGCCCTTGGGAATATTTAGATAAAGTAGACGCGATTAAAGAATTAATGAAATAATTAAAATATAGTTCCACTTAATAGGAGTAAAATCCATTTATAAGTGGAATTTTTTTGTGAAAATAGAAGTATATTAGAATAAAAAAGACTAGAAGATAGATAATAATATTGTGATGAATACTGTTTAAATTGAAGTAAAAATTAAAGAATTTTATTATGCAAAAATATAGTTATATTGATTTATCATTTAGCCATTTATAGTAAATAAAAGCAAAAATATTGTATAGAAATCGCAAAATAGTCACTAAATTAAGGAAAAACTAGACAATAATTAAGATTGTTATATACCCTTTATTGTATTAGTATAATTGTTTTGTTTAAATGAAAGTATGGGAAAGAACGAAATTGAAATTATTAAATATCCAAAAATAAAACATGTAAAGATGTTTGTGAACGAAATCAAATCGGTCGATAATCACGTCCACAATGATTTTGAGATTTCATTATGCCTTAAGGGCAATGCTTCTTTTACTGTTAATGGTAATGAATTTAGCATTGTTGAAGGTGATGTTTTCTTTATTAATTCAGGAGATGTACACGCTATTACTAATGTTAGTACTAATTCTGAAGTAGATAAAAAATTTGAAGATCCTATATTTTTATTTATTCAGATTTCTAATCACTTTGTTAGAGATTATTTTCCACAAATTAGAACATCGGTTTTTAAATCAGGTAATTTAAAGAGTGAATTATCAGAAAAAGAATATAAAATTCTTTTATATATGTTAACGGAAGCTGCTTTAAATTATTTTGCTGAAACAAAATATTATCAACTTGAAATTGTATCTTGTGTTTCTAAAGCATTGACTTTTGCTTATAAATCATTTAAACCAGAAATCATCAATGAAAATCAAAAACAAAAGATTAATCGCAAGAGTAGTCGTTTAGAGAGAATTATTTCTTATATTGATGCGAACTTTGATTCACAAATTCGTCTTGAAGATATCGCTTCAAAAGAAAATTTATCTGTTACCCACTTTTCGCATTTATTCTCTTCGAATTTTGGTATGACATTCCAAGAATTTATCAATATTAAAAGAATGGAACAATGTATTCGATTGATGGCAAATAAGGAAAAAACTTTGCTTGAGATTTCTTATGAAAGTGGATTCTCTGATCCAAAATATATGAATAGAATATTCCTTAAAAAATTTGGTTGCACACCAAAAGAATATCGTAAAAAATATTCAATGCACACCGAAGACAATGTAATTTTAGTTGGTAAATTAGAAACGATTTTTAATGATAATGAAGCATATTTAGAGGTTAAAAAATTCGCAGATAAAAATGAACTTGAATTTATTTTTTAGAACATATCAATCTATATAATTGATGTGTTTTTTTTATTCTTTAATTAAGTTTTGTCTATATTTTCTCGGAGTCATTTTCTTGATTGCGATAAAGTTTCTATTGAAAGTACGTAATGATGTATAGCCACAACTAAATGCTAAATCACTTATTGGTGTTAGCGGATCATCCATCATTAATTCACAAATTTTATTAATTCTATATTCATTTAAAAAAGAGAGGAAATTTGAATTTAATCCATCATTGATAATTCCAGATAGATAATGGTAGTCATAACCGAGGCTTTTTGATAATGTTTTAAGCGTTATTTCGTGTTGATAGTTTTCTTCAACATAATTTAAAACATGTTGCATTAAAGTATTATATTTTTCATCTCTTGGAATTTTATTACCTTGAGTGTATTTATATACAATATAATACAGTATGCTTTTTAATAAGTATGGATCTTCTTCTTTTTCAAGTAAATCAATGATATTTGGCACTTTTTCCAAGGAAAAATATGGATTAGCAGAATAAAATTTTAAAGATTGTTTATAGAATTTAGCGACGTAAGATGAAGCAAAAATTAGAATAAAAGTTTTTGATGCATCACTAGTACTATAGGAGTGAATTTGATTTGGTAAAATTAATAATCCTTGTCCTTTTTTTATTAAATATTTTTCTTTTTCAATGCTGACTAAAATTTCTCCTTCAAATACATAAATGAATTCAAAGGAGTCGTGGAAGTGAGAACCGAAATTAAGATTTGTATCATATTGTCGATATATGTAATCCAACGATGAAGAATGGTGTTTTTCATATGTTATCATTTATAAATCCTCTTTTTCTTAACTTTTGTCTACTATTATAAAACTTTTGTTGTTGCTATGCAAGCGCTTTAAATTTAGAATGATTATGTAAAGGAAGGATAATAATATGGAAAAATTCCCAACAATTAAAGAAATTAAATATGAAGGTCCTGCTTCAAAAAACCCTTTAGCTTTTAAATTTTATGATGCTAATAAGGTTGTTTTAGGAAAAAAGATGGAAGATTGGCTTCCATTTGCGATGGCTTGGTGGCATAACCTTGGTGCTGCTGGTACAGACATGTTTGGTAGAGATACTGCAGATAAATCATTTGGCGCTAGTGCAAAAGGAACAATGGAACATGCAAAAGCAAAAGTTGATGCTGGTTTTGAATTTATGAAAAAACTTGGCATTAAATATTTCTGTTTCCATGATGTTGATTTAGTTCCTGAAGATGAAGATATTAATGTTACAAATGCTAGACTTGATGAATTAACAGACTACATTTTAGAAAAAATGAAAGGTACTGATATTAAATGTCTTTGGGGAACAGCAAATATGTTCTCAAACCCACGCTTTATGAATGGTGCTGGTTCAACAAATAGTGCAGAAGTATATTGCTTTGCTGCAGCACAAATTAAAAAAGCATTAGAACTCACAGTTAAACTTGGCGGTAGAGGCTATGTTTTCTGGGGCGGTAGAGAAGGTTATGAAACATTATTAAATACTGATGTTAAATTTGAACAAGAAAATATTGCAAATTTAATGCATTTAGCAGTTGACTATGGTCGTAAGATTGGCTTTACTGGCGATTTCTATATTGAACCAAAACCAAAGGAACCAATGAAGCATCAATATGATTTCGATGCAGCAACTGCAATCGGTTTCTTAAGACAATATGGTTTAGATAAAGATTTCAAGATGAATATTGAAGCTAACCATGCTACTCTTGCTGGACATACATTCGAACATGATTTAAGAATTTCTAGTATCAATGGAATGTTAGGATCAATTGATGCTAACCAAGGTGATCCAATCTTAGGATGGGATACAGATGAATTCCCATTTGATGTATATAGTGCAACAAATGCTATGCTTGAAGTTGTTAAAGCAGGTGGAATTACAGGTGGATTTAATTTTGATGCAAAGAATCGCCGTCCATCAAATACTGTAGAAGATATGTTTGAAGCATATATCTTAGGTATGGATACATTTGCATTAGGCTTAATGAATGCAGCAAAAATTATTGAAGATGGTAGAATTGATGAATTCATCGCTAAAAAATATGCTTCATTCAATGAAGGTATTGGTGCAAGAATTCGTGCTAAAGATGTTACATTAGAAGAATTAGCTGCTGTTGCATTAGAAAAGAGAGTTTGCAAGAACCCTGGTTCAGGTAAACAAGAATATTTAGAAGCAATTGTCAATCAAGTAATGTTTGGTAAATAATATGAGAACTTATATTGGACTTGATTTAGGTACCAGTGGAGTAAAAGCATTATTAGTTAATGAAGAAGGAACGATTTTGAAGGAAACAAATCGTTCCTATCCTTGTTTATTCCCTGAAGATAATTATTCTGAGCAAGAACCAAAAGAATGGATAGAAAAAAGTCTTCTTGCAATTGAAGATCTTTTAGTTGATGAGAATAAAGAAGATGTAAAAGCAATTTCATTTGGTGGACAAATGCATGGATTAGTTTTACTTGATAAAAAGGATGAAGTAATTCGTCCAGCTATTTTATGGAATGATGGTAGATCTGTTGATGAAACAAACTACTTAAATAAAACAATTGGTCAAAATAAAATTTCTGAATATACTGGTAATATTGCTTTTGCAGGATTCATGGCTCCAAAAATTCTATGGGTTTATTCTAATGAAAAAGAAAATTTTGATCGCATTTCAAAAATCATGTTGCCAAAAGATTATCTTATTTATAAATTAAGTGGTCAATTTGCAACTGATGTATCTGACGCATCGGGTATGTTATTACTTGATGTTAAAAATCGTAAATATTCTCCAGAAATGTTGGAATTATGCCATATTAATGAAGATATGCTTCCTAAACTTCATGAATCATATGAAGTATGTGGAAATTTAGTTAAAGAGTATGCTGACAGATTAGGCTTATCTACAGATGTAAAAATAGTAGCTGGAGCAGGAGATAATGCTGCTGCAGCAATTGGTACTGGTACAATTGGTAATGGAGCATGTAATGTTTCATTAGGTACAAGCGGTACAATTTTCCTTTCAAGTGATAAATTTAGTGTAGATGAGAAAAATGCATTACACAGTTTCTGTGATGCTTCGGGAAAGTATCATTTAATGGGATGTATTCTTTCAGCTGCTTCTTGTAGAAAATGGTGGTTAGAAGATATTCTTCATACTGAAGATTATCTTAAAGATGAAAGCGAATTAGAAGATTCACCAACAATATTCTTACCATATTTAATGGGAGAAAGATCACCACATAATGATGTCAATGCACGTGGTGCATTTATTAATTTATGTGCAACTACAACTAAAGGTCAGATGTCAAAAGCTGTTCTTGAAGGTGTTGCTTTTGCTTTAAGGGATTGTTTAGAAATCGCTAAACAAAATGGAGTATATCCTACTTATTCAACTATTTGTGGTGGTGGAGCTAGATCTGCAACATGGAAACAAATTATGGCAGATGTGTTCAATTTACCAATCCGTGTATTAAAAACTAATCAAGGACCATCTTATGGTGCTGCAATTCTTGCTATGGTAGGTGACGGAGTATATAAAAGCGTTGAAGATGCTACAAAAGCAATTGTAAAAGTTGAAGAAACAGTTCAGCCAAGAAAAGATCGAGTTGAATATTATCAGAAAAAATATGAATTGTTCAAAAGATTATATCCAGCTTTAAAAGCTATTCGTGATTAATAAAGGAGATTATATACATGAAAATTTTTATAGATACTGCGATTACAGAGGAAATTAAAGAAGCTGCAGATTTAGGCATTATTTCTGGCGTTACTACAAATCCATCTTTAATGGCAAAATCAGGAAGAACATTGAATGATGTTATTACAGAAATATTAGGATTAGTTGAAGGTCCAATTTCTGCTGAAGTTGAAGAAGCAGATTGGGAGTCAATGTATAAACAAGCTCATGAGATTGTTGAAATGACACACAACAATCCAAATATTACAATTAAACTTCCAATGACTCCAGATGGAGTTAGAACTTGTACTATGCTTTCTAAAGAAGGTATTAAAACTAATGTAACTTTAATCTTTAGTGTTTCTCAAGCAATTCTTGCTATGGAAGCAGGTGCAACATTTATTTCTCCATTTATGGGAAGAGTTGATGATTTCTTACAAAGTGAAATTGCTCCTGGAGCAAGATTAATTAAAGATATTAATCGCGTAAAAGAACAATATGGATATAGTTCACAAATTATTGCTGCATCGATTAGAAATAAAGGACATGTTGAACAAGCTGCTTTAGCAGGTGCAGATATAGCAACTATTCCATTCAAAGTTATTAAGCAAATGTATGAACATGAATTAACAACTCGTGGACTTAAAATATTTGCGGATGCATCAAAAAAATAATTAATTTTTAGTCTTTTTGCTGCAATAGTGAAAAGACTTTTTTATAAAAAAAGAAAGAGAGGATTATATGAAACAAATTGTTAACCCATATTTACCATCATATGAATATGTACCAGATGCTGAACCACATGTGTTTAATGGTAGAGTATATATTTATGGTTCTCATGATTTATTTGACGGAGGAGGATTCTGTTTAGGTGATTATATTACATATTCTGCTCCTATCGATGATTTAAAATCATGGAGATTTGAAGGATTTATCTTTAGAAAAGATCAAGACCCTATGAACAAGAAAAAATTAAAAGCATTATATGCTCCAGATTGTATTCAAGGACCTGATGGAAAATATTACTTATATTATTCAGTCACTGAATCAGGTGTCATTGGTGTTGCAGTAAGCAATAGCCCTGCTGGACCATTTGATTTCCATGGATATGTTAAATATCAAGATGGTCAAATCTTAGGAAGAAGAAAAGGAGATGTTTTCCAATTCGATCCAGGTATTTATGTTGAAGGGAATGATGTCTATTTATATTCTGCATTCTGTCCTGATTTAATGGGTATCTTTGTTACTGGTGGTAAAAAAGTATCTAAAGTCGGTCCATTATGTATGAAACTTGATGTTGATATGTTAACAATTTTAGAAGGTCCTCATGAAATTGGGGTTAAAAGTATCGCATGTTCAAAAAATACTCCATATGAAGGACATGAATTCTTTGAAGCTTCTTCAATGAGAAAAATTAATGGAAGATATTATTTCGTTTATTCTTCTTATAAAGGACATGAATTATGCTATGCAATTTCTGATCGTCCAGATGGAGATTTTAAATTTGGTGGTACAATTGTTTCTATTGGTGATGTCGGTTTAAGAGGAATTAAAGGTGTTAAAGATGCTGCTAATATGACTGGTAATACACATGGTTCTATTTTAACTATCGGCGATAAACATTATATTTTCTATCATCGTCAAACAAATAGAAATTGTTTCTCAAGACAAGCTTGTGCAGAAGAGATTAAAATTCTTGAAGATGGTTCAATTCCACAAGTTGAAGTAACTTCATGTGGTTTAAATGGTGGACCACTTGTTGGTTTAGGTGAATATGAAGCACGTATTGCTTGTAACCTCGAATGTAAAAAAGGTGGAACATTCTATCAAGTATTTAAAGGGACAGGTAGACCATATTTTACTCAAACTGGTAAAGATAGAGAATGTGATGGAGACCAATATATTACAAATATCTTAGATGGAACTAAGATGACATATAAATATTTTGACTTTGATGAAGCTAAAGAACTTTCAGTTAATCTTTCTTCTACAGGAAAAGGTGTAATGGAAGTACTTGATGAAAACAATAATGTTGTCGCTAAATTTGATGTTTCTAAAGGAGAAAAAATGGATTTAGTTTCCTCATTAACAATTGAAAAAGGCGTTCATTCATTATGTTTCTCATATAAAGGAAAAGGAAAAGTATCTTTCTTTAAATTTGTTTTAAGATAATAAAATATAAAACCATATAATGAATTTGTCTCATTTAAGAACATTTTCTTATATGGTTTTTTTATGGTTAATTAGCGCGTTTTATCACTAAAAAAAGATTTTTTATTATTTTGATGAAAATAAAAAATAATACTTAAATTTAATTATTTTATAATTACTTTTTTTCCAATCATATTAATACATTGTTAAATAGCAAGATTGTCATATATTGAAAGCGCTTTTTTGGCGATAATATAATATATTAAAAGAGTAATAATATTTCGTATTGAACATTATTGGTCTTTTAACAAAGTGCGAAATAATTCGCAAGAAAGGAAAAAACATATGGCAAAGCCAAAATTATGGATGGGTTTATCAACAGCTGGTATCCTTTTAACAATAGTTTTACTTGCAGCACAACAATTAGCTACTGTTAATGAAGGATTAATTAATGACGTTTTAGGTTTATCTACAACCAAAGTTGACAGACTCGATAATGACAATGTTGAGGGTTCCGCTTATAAAGAAGCAGACGGATCTTTATCTAACGATGGTTGGAAAAAGATGATTAAAGATTCTTATAAATTCTGTGAACAAGCAGTTGAACAAGGATCAGTTCTTCTTAAAAATAAAGACAAAAATGGAAACCCTGTACTTCCATTAAAGGAGGATGAAAGAAAGATTTCTTTATTAGGACAAGGTAGTAAGAACTTGTTCATGAGATCGGGCGCAGGTGGTGCTGCTCCAAACGACAACTTAGTAGTCAAATTAGATGCTGCTTTTGAAGATAATGGATTTGAAATCAACAGAACAATTTTTAATAAATATTCATCTTTATCAAAGAGCAATATGACTAATGCAAACCAACAAGTAGAACACGCATTTAGTGGTTTCTATACAGATGAAATGAAAGCTTCATTAAGTGAATATAATGATGCAGCTATCATTACATTTGTCCGTATCGGTACAGAAAATACTGATCCAGGTGCTGGGATGTTAAATTTAAAAGAAGATGAAAAGAGCTTATTAAAATGGGTTAAAGAATCTGGCGTATTCGATAAAATTATTGTTTTAATTAACTCCCCAATGCCAATGTCAGTTGATTGGGT
This sequence comes from Caryophanales bacterium, assembly GCA_029006735.1. Classification (GTDB taxonomy): domain Bacteria; phylum Bacillota_I; class Bacilli_A; order RFN20; family CAG-449; genus UBA3210. The sequence continues at coordinate 9,491 of JAQXGN010000053.1, read as the reverse complement.
TGATAATAAAGAATATGGTGTCGATGCTTGCGTTTGGATGGGTGTTCCTGGATATTATGGTGCAGGCGGTGTCGTCCATGTATTAACAGGTAAAGATGCAGATGGTAATTTAGTTAACCCATCAGGTCACTGCCCAGATACATTTGCAGCTAATGCAAGTTCTTCAGCAGCATATGTTAACTTTGGTGATAGAAACTGCGTTGTTTATAAAGAAGGTGTTTATGTTGGTTATAAATACTATGAAACAAGATATGAAGATGCTATTTTAGGCAATGGTAATGCAACTTGTGAAAAAGGTATTTTCAATAGTAAGAATGGGTCATGGGATTATGCAGATGAAATGGGTTATCCATTTGGATTTGGATTATCATATACACAATTCGAACAAACTTTAAAGAAAGTTGAATACAATGAAGAAAAAGATACTATCGAAGTAGAAGTAGAAGTTGAAAACGTCGGCGATTTAGATGGTAAAGCATCTGTCCAAGTTTACGTACAACAACCATATACAGATTTCGATAAGAGCAATGGTTTAGGAAAACCTTCAATTGCATTTATGGGTTATGATAAAGTTGATGTTCCTGCTCATAAAAAAGTAACTTCAAAAGTTTCATTTGATCGTTATTTCTTAGCTACATATGATTATGTAGTAAATAAAACATATGTTCTTGAAGGTGGAGAATATTACTTTGCAGTAGGTAATGGTGCTCATGAGGCATTAAATAATATCATTTCTGTTAAAAATCCTGGTTATGAATTAGTTGACCATGAAGGTAATGTTTACGAAGGAAGAGCAGAAGCAGTAAAGACATTAGATATTGATGAAGATTTCACTAAATATTCAATGTCACATTATGATAATGAAGTTAGAGTTCAAAACCAATTCGATGATGCAGATTATAACTTTATGGCTGCTAAAAATAATAAATCGCCAATTGTTTATTTAGATAGACAAGATTGGGAAGGAACTTATCCAACCACAACAACTACAAATCCAACAGTAAGTGCTGATACAGATATGTCTCAATATTATGATAAATCTAATATGGGTGGATATAAAGACGCAGATGGTATTGAATATAATGTCCCTTACATCAATGATGAAGGCGAAGAAGTTACAATTACTTTCTCTGATATGGCAGATATTCCTCTTACTGGTACTATTGAAAAAGGTAAATTTGCTGGTAAAGATGGTGAAGAAATGTGGGATGCTTTCATTAAACAAATGGATTTAAATGATTTAGTAATTTCTGTTTCTGATAACCGTGGTATCTTAGACGTTAAGAAAGTTCTTAAAAAAGGTAACTCAGTTGCAGAAGGTCCAGAAGGATTATTATCAAAATTCCAATATGGTGATAAGAGATGGGCAACTGGTTTCCCAACAGGTCCAGTTTATACAGCTACATTCGATCATGAAATGCAAGATAAATTTGGCTCATTCTATGGTGAAGAAGCATAATATTGTGGTGTTGCTGCAGTTAACGCTCCAGGTGCAAATATTAACCGTACTCCATATGGATCACGTGCTTCCGAATATATGTCAGAAGATGGTATCTTGAATTACAATGTTGCAGCAAATGTTGTTGGTGCAGCAAGAAGAAAAGGTTTAATTATGAATATTAAACACTGCTTCTTAAATAACCAAGAAACAGGTAGACAAGGTGTAAGTACATGGTGTAATGAACAAGCTATTCGTGAAATTTACTTAAGACCATTCGAAGGCGCTTTAACTAAAGGTCGTGGCTTAGGTATTATGACTTCATATAACAGAATTGGTGCAAGATATGCTGCAACTCATGAACCATTAATGATGAATGTTATGAGAGGTGAATGGGGATATAAAGGTTTAATTATCGATGATGCTTTAACAGGTAGTAATACATCTAACTACTCAAATGGACCAGCTATGTTAGCTTGTGGAACTGACTTATTCTGTCTTGATGGTGGTCGTGGTAGTCAATTAAAACAATGGGTTGAACAAAACGATGACCTTACAATCTTAAAACATTTACAAAGAGCTAATAAGAATATTATGTATGCAATAAGCAGATCATGGATGGGTGGAATTAGAATATCTGATGATGATATTCAAGAATCAATGAACCCATGGTGGAAAAAGACAATTAATGGTACTGTAATTTCTTCAAGTGTTATTTCAGTTGCATTATTCGGTATTTATGTCTTCTTTGAAGTAAAATCAAAGTTCGGCCCTGTCGAAGAATAAAAGGAGGATAAATAATATGAAAAAGTTTTTAAAAAATAAAGCTGCTGGTTATTATATCGTCTTAGCTGATGCACTTCTTGCATTAGTATTAGCAATCTTCTTCTTTGCAACATATGGTAATTCTATGCCAAATAATGCTTCAGGTTTAGTTCCTGAAACAATTGGTATTTACTTACTCGCTGGTTTATTAATTGAAGTTGTTGTTGCTTTAGTTCCTCAATTTAGATTTATTCATATCGGTGCAGTAGTTATGTTTGGTTTATCTTTATATAAAGAAGTATTAATCATTCCTAACTTAATCGCAGATAAAATTAATAATGTCGCATATCAAGGTGGTCATTTTGGGATTAACGTAGCATATATTGTTCTCCAATTTGTTATTGTTATTTCTTCTATCGTGGCTTGTTTCATTGGTTTATATAAAAATGAAAAAGATGCAAATGAAGATATTAAAATCAATAAAAGTTTACCTGCAATTATAAAAACTAGTATTGGTGGAGTAGTTGTTGTCGCAGCAGTATTATCAAGTACTTTAGTTTCTGCTGATTTAAAGAAAAAAGCTGCTTCAGGTTCAAACGATACTCCTATTGAAGAAAAATTTAATCCTATTACTGATGAGATTAAATTAGCCGCAGATGCATATGAATATGATTTTGATCCAAACGAAGTATTAATTAAAGAAAAAGCAGAATGGGATTTCAATAATGCAGATTTAACTGCTCTTGGTGTAACTGGCGTAAGAGAAGGTCACTACCTTGTATATTACTTTGAAGGTTCTTATGCAGAAGGTTATCAAGGTGACTATTCAGAAACTTATGCTTACTTATACTTATGGGATGATGGTTTATTTGCTGGTAAATCAGGAAATACTAACATTAAAGGTTATTGGTTCAATTCATCTATTGCAGAAGGCACAGATTCTGAAACAGGCGAAGACATTAAAGATTGCTTGAACATGGTAAGTAACGTTAATCATTATGATTCTATTATTACTGAAGAAGCTGGTGGATTCTATGAAAGACAAGCTTATCTCTATTTAAGAATGAGTTGGGGTGGAGATCGTTCAATTATTGTTAGTGGTTATAAATATTATCCAGAAGTTGCATTATTCATTGATGCAGGCGATGAAGGTAAAGGAATCACTTATAAAGTTGGTGATGAATTTGATAGAAATTCATGGGTTGCAAACCGTGTAATAAAGAACTTAACATATTCTGCAGTATTTAAAGCAAGTGAAGTTAAATGGGCAAATCCAGAAGGAATGCTTGATTCAAACGGCCGTTTTGTTGCAGCAGGTGAATATGAAATCACTGCTACATGGAATGGTTTAACTGCAAAACAAAAAGTCGTAGTTACTGAAGCTTAAAAAGTAGAATAGATTAAAAAATTCTAATTAAGAAAATGGTGGGTTTTAATAAATCTGCCATTTTTTTATAGGTTAAAATGATTATTTAAACGCTGACTTAGTTATGATTTGCTAGAAAATTACCAAATAATAAAAAAGTCAATGATTAAGATAGGAAAAAGCAAGAAAATTGCTAAAGATTAGCATAAAAAAATAGCAAGATAGTCAATTTTAATCTATAGTGTATTTAATATTATTTATGTATAGAAAATGTTAGTTAGAAATCAACAATATAATGTGGATCACCTTTTTAGCATAATTGTTGATTTATTGAAGAACTCCCTTTATACATTTTTTCAAAATCAATCTATATTCATTTATAGATGATATTTCTCTCCCTAATAAAAGTGGTCATAGTAGTGACCACTTTTAATTTTATATAAAATAATAAAATTGTCATAAAATACGCATTAATGAAATTATAGCATCTTAGTCTATAAAAAAATGATAAATTGTCTATTTGTAAACGCTTTTATAAACTTAGAATTAATATATAAGATTAAAAATATGTTCATATAGAAATAATTACAATCTTATACGAAAGGATTTATGATTATGAAAAATTCAAAAAGAATACTTTTATCAATGGCAGCTTTATTGTCATTAGGTATTGTTGTTGGATGTGGTGGTACTCCAGATGTAACAGAAAAACCAGAAGATACTTCTACAGCAAAAGCTACTTCTAGTAAACCATCTACAGCTAAACCAACATCTGCTCCTACAACTTCAGCAACTCCAGTTCATAAACATGCATTTTCTTATGGTGATCCAGTTGTTAAAGCAGGTGAATCAACATATGCAGTTGGTGTTTGTGAATGTGGTAAAAAAGCATATAAGATTAGTGCAGCTCAAGATTTAAATGGCAAGATTACTGCAGAAGGTAAAAAATTACCAAAAGGCACAAGCGGTAGCTATGATGGAACTGCTATTGCATTATATAAGTTCACTCTTGAAGCTTCAATTAAGGGACACTTACAAGCAAAAGTTAATGTTGACGTTGCTGAAAACTGCTCAGAGAGTAATGGCTATTCATACTATACAGGTAAAAATGGTGGTCAATCTCCAATTGCAGTATTACCAGATAACAAAACAAATACAGTTATGACAGTTAATGGAGATACTATCAAAATGCCTACAACAACATATTATGCAATGGGTATTACAGGCACAACAGCAGACACATGTGGTATTGCAGATTATGGTGAATTTACATTAAAGGCAGGAACAAACGAATTTACTCTTGCTGCAGTAGATTCATATGGTTTAAATTACTACGAATTCTACTTTGTTGAAAGCTAATAAAGGAAATTAAAAGATAATAGATAAGTCTAATATTTAGATACTAGACTTTGATTATTATATAAAATAATTTATAATTAATTTATATAGTATTGTTTTAAGAAAGGAAATAAAAATGAAAAACAACAATTTATTGATTGCTACTTTATCAGTGGTAATGCTTCTTGGATTAGCTTCCTGTGGAAATAATAATTTAGATAATACTACTTCATCAAATCCACCACAACCACAAGATGCATTTTATATTGTGACTGATTTACTTGAAGAAAAAGAAATTCATACAGATGAGCAAAAAGCATACTTAGAATACGATGGTGAATATTTAACAATTCCAAAGGATTTATATCCAGATGGACAAAGACATATTTCAGATCCAAATGCTGTTTCTCTTGAATGGGAATATGATCCATTAGAATCAGATGATGTTTCTTTAAAGAATTATTCAGTTATTTTTGGTAAAGAAGAAGATTTATCTGATGGATATGAAGTAGTCGGTACAAAAAATCCAAGTATTGATTTGATTAATGTATATCTAGGAACAAACTATTTCAAAGTTAAAGCAAATTATTCTGATGATACAGTAGAAGAATCAAATACTTATTCATTCACAGTTAATTCAAAATATCCACGTAATATTAAAATCGATGGTATGACAAACTGCCGTGATATGGGTGGAAGAGAACTCGAAGATGGTGGAACAATTAAACAAGGTTTAATTTATCGTACAAGTGGAACTAATAGCTGGGGAAATAATAACGCAGTCATTCCAGATAATATTACTGCAGCTGGTAAAGAAGAATTATTAAATCATTTAGGAGTAAAAACGGAAATTAACGTTAACTCAAATGGTTCTAACCAAGTAGGAGTACAAAACTTCGTTGGTGCATATATGGATTATGGTGGAACAAGTAAACACCATTTCTCAAGAAATATGGAATCTGTTAAAAAAGTCTTTGAAACTCTAGCAAATGAAGATAATTACCCATTATTCTATCACTGCCGTATTGGTACAGATAGAACTGGATTATGCGCAATTTTAATTAATGGTTTATTAGGTGTTGACAAGAACGATATTTATCAAGATTACTTATTTTCAAATTTTGGTAACATTCAAACAAAACGTTATCTTGGACCAGATGCAGGACAAGATGATATCACAGAATATATTAAAGATATTGATAAAATGCCAGGTGATTCTTTCAAAAATAAAGTTTATAATACTTTACTTTCTGTTGGTGTAACAAAAGATCAACTTGATAGTGTCATTAACATCTTAACAGATGGACCAAAAGTAACAGGCAATGATAAAGGACAACTCACAGGATTTAACGCTTCATTAGAAGGCGTAAATACTACTGCAAGAACTTCTACAAATCGTAACAATCCTTCAACATACTTTGTTTTAGATGGCGCAGGTAAAGGTGTATCATATAAATTCACTGCATCAGAAGATTATAATGCAACTATCGTTTCATATTTAGGTAATAATAACTACACTGCAAGTAAATATATTGATGATGCAGTTACAGTTAAAGTAGATGGAACAGTAGTTAAAGTACCTCATAATTCATATCAATATGTTGGATTTGGTAACTGCAGTAATAGAATGAATTACGTTCCAGTTATCTTAGGATCTATTGATTTAACTAAAGGAGAACATACTGTTGTTATCGAAAGAAAAGGCGATACAGTTAATTTAGGCGGTATCTCTGTATTCAAAAATAATAATGTTTCTAAAGACTAGGTTTTATACTTAGTCTTTTTTACTTGACAATAGTTAATATTTTTATATCCAATTGTTAATATATATTTTTTCAATAAATAATTATTTATTGATTACTATCTATTTAGGATATATTATTAAAGCATATAAATTAAATATTTTAATAATAATTAAAATAAAAATGAAAGGGCAATAATATGAAAATAAATAAATTGGTAGTATCTTTATTATCAATGGTATTATTAATCGGATTAGGTTCATGTAATAATAGAAATCCATCTTCTAATGATTCAGTATCTCCTTCGACAAATACTACTAGTGATAATATCACTTCAAACGATACAATAAGTGAAGTTACTTCAAGTAAACCTACTAGTTCAGTAACTACAAGTAAGCCAACAAGTTCAGCAACTACAAGTAAACCATCTAGTACAACTTCTTCTCAATCAACAACAAATAATCCAAATCCAGTCGCTGGATTTACTATTACAACAGATCTAGCAACAACAAAAGAGATTCATACTGCTGCACAAAAGGCATATTTAGCTTATAATGGCGATTATGCAACTATTCCTGCTGATAAATATCCAGATGGTAAAAAACATATCTCTGATCCAAATGCGGTTAATATTGCTTGGAAGCATACTCCAATAAGTGGAAAAACATTAAAGAATTATTCTATTACTTTTGGTCAAAAAAGTGATTTATCGGATGGATATGAATGTAAAGGATCAACATCAAAAAACTTAGATTTATATAATGTATTCTTAGGTAAAAACTATTTTAAAATTAACGCTATCTATTCGGATAATACGGTTGAAAGTTCAGATATTTCTTCATTTACAGTTGATGGAACTTATCCACGTAATATTAAAATTGATGGTATGACAAATTGCCGTGATATGGGTGGAAGAGTTCTAACTGATGGAGGAATGATTAAACAAGGTTTAATTTATCGTACAAGTGGAACTAATGGCTGGGGAAATAATAACGCAGTCGTTCCAGATAATATTACTGCAGCTGGTAAAGAAGAATTATTAAATCATTTAGGGGTAAAAACGGAAATTAACGTCAATTCAAACGGAAATAATCAAGTAGGTGTAAAGAACTTCGTTGGTGCATATATGGATTATGGTGGAAGCAGTAAACACCATTTTTCAAGAAATATAGAATCAGTTAAAAAAGTCTTTGCAACACTTGCAAATAAAGATAATTATCCATTATTCTATCACTGCCGTATCGGAACAGATAGAACTGGATTATGCGCAATTTTAATTAATGGTTTATTAGGTGTTGATAAAAATGATATTTTCCAAGATTATTTATTCTCTAACTTTGGAAATATTCAAGAAAAACGTTATATTGGTTCTCAAGCAGGACAAGATGATATTTCCAAATATATTAAGGATATTGAGTCAATGCCTGGTGATACTTTCAAAAATAAAGTTTATAATACTTTACTTGCTGTTGGTGTAACTAAAGCACAACTTGAAAGTGTTATTGATATTTTAACAGAAGGTCCAAAAGTAACAGGTAATGATAATGGACAACTTACAGGATTTAATAGTTCTTTAACTGGAGTAAACGTTACTGCAAGAACTTCTTCAGATCGTAATCATCCTTCAACATACTTTGTTTTAGATGGCGCAGGTAAAGGTGTATCATACAAATTCACTGCATCAGAAGATTATAATGCAACTATCGTTTCATATTTAGGAAATAATAACTATACTGCAAGTAAATATATTGATGATGCAGTTACAGTAACAGTTGATGGAAACGCAGTTACAGTTCCTCATAATTCATATCAAACTGTAGGATTTGGTAATTGTAATAATAGAATGAATTATGTTCCAGTTATTTTAGGAACAGTAAATCTTACTAAAGGTGAACATACTGTTAAAGTTGAAAGAAAAGGCGATACAGTGAATTTAGGCGGTATCTCTGTATTCAATAATGGTAAAAGTTCTCTAGGAGGTGGAGATACTCCAGTCGTTCCAGAAGAACCAGATCATAAACATGCATTTTCTTATGGCAATCCAGTTGTAAAAGAAGGCGAATCAACATATGCAGTTGGTGTTTGTGAATGTGGTAAAAAAGCATATAAGATTAGTGCAGCTCAAGATTTAAATGGCAAGATTACTGCAGAAGGTAAAAAATTACCAAAAGGCACAAGCGGAAACTATGATGGAACTGCTATTGCATTATACAAATTCACTATTGATGCACCTGTAAAAGGACATTTAATGGCAAAAGTTAATGTTGACAATGAAAATAACTGGATAGAATCAAATGGGTATTCATACTATACAGGTAAAAATGGTGGTCAATCTCCAATTGCAGTATTACCAGATAACAAAACAAATACAGTTATGACAGTTAATGGAACTTTTATCACAATGCCTACAACAACATATTATGAAATGGGTATTAGAGGCACAACACTAGACACATGTGGTATTGCAGATTATGGTGAATTTACATTAAAGGCAGGAACAAACGAATTTACTCTTGCTGCAGTAGATTCATATGGTTTACAATACTATGAATTCTATTTTATTGAATCATAATTTATTTGTTTATAATTAATAAGGCGTCTTTTATATGGGACGCCTTTTTAGTGATATTATCATTATTCTTTTTTTATTTTAAAATAAAAAAAAGGCTATAATTAGCCACGTACATAATTATTATACGATAGAAATTTTCATTATACAAGACTTATAATTTACCTTCTAATTGTTATATAATGATAATGTAGATTAATCTACATTTTCTATATTGTAACGGAGGAAAAAATTATGAAATGTCAAATTATTGGTAAAAATGTAACAGTAACA
>JAQXGN010000052.1 GCA_029006735.1 Caryophanales bacterium | reverse complement strand
GGTGAATCAACATATGCAGTTGGTGTTTGTGAATGTGGTAAAAAAGCATATAAGATTAGTGCAGCTCAAGATTTAAATGGCAAGATTACTGCAGAAGGTAAAAAATTACCAAAAGGATCAAGCGGTAAGTATGATGGAACTGCTATTGCATCATACAAATTCTCTGTTGATGCACCTGTAAAAGGACATTTAATGGCAAAAGTTAATGTTGACGTTGCTGAAAACTGCTCAGAGAGTAATGGCTATTCATATTACACAGGTAAAAATGGTGGTAGTTCTGCAATTAAAGTATTACCAGATAACAAAACAAATACAGTTATGACAGTTAATGGAGATACTATCACAATGCCTACAACAACATATTATGAAATGGGTATTAGAGGCACAACAGCAGACACATGTGGTATTGCAGATTATGGTGAATTTACATTAAAGGCAGGAACAAACGAATTTACTCTTGCTGCAACAGATTCATATGGTTTACAATACTTCGAATTCTACTTTGTTGAAGCTTAATTAATAGGTATTTAAAAAATAATTTTTAAGGTCAGCAAGCGCTAAGCCTGTTGACCTTTTCTAATAATTATTGATGTTTTAAAGAATTCTTAATTATTAGAAAAACTTATCTTTTATTAAAGAATAATTAAAATGGTTGATATTTTTAAGAAAGGAAAGTAACAAAAATGAATAAGGGCAAATTATTTATCCTTCCTGCAATATGTTTGTTATTAACATCATGTGGAGGCGGAGGAGTTTCTTCAATTGAGTCGTTTGAACCACTTGAAGAAGGATTTATTGAATCAATTAAAGGCGATTTAGATATTCCTTTTGCAGATGGAATATATGGAAACATATATTTACCAGAAGAAATAGAAGGAGCAACAATTACTTGGGAAAGTGATGATTATGATGTAATCTATACGGATACATACGAAAACATTAAACCAGGTATGGTAACAAGACTAGCAGAAGATACAACAGTAAAATTAAAAGCAATAATTGAAAAAGAAGGTAAAAAAGGCTTCTACGAACAAGAAGTAGTAGTCAAAGGATTAGAATACGAAATCCAAGAAGATGATTATGAAGGATATCTATTTGGCCATTTTATTGGTGAAAGTAATGCTAACGGAGAACAAATCTATTTTGCATTAAGTGAAAATGGGTTAAATTTCAAAGACATGAATAATAAAAAACCAGTGTTAATCAGTAATGTTGGGGAAAAAGGAGTTAGAGATCCTTATATTTGTCGTTCTCCTGAAGGAGATAGATTCTTCCTTATTGCAACAGATCTAAGCATTTATTATCGTGGTGGATGGAAAATTAATGAACAAGGATATTATGATCCTAGCACTACTGGAAGTCATAATCTTGTATTGTGGCAATCAAATGATTTGATTAATTGGGGGGAACCAAAACTTTTGCCAGTTGCACCAAAAGATGCAGGTATGGCTTGGGCTCCTGAAATGATTTATGATGATGAAATAGGTGAATATATTATCTTCTTTGCATCAAGTATTATGGATAATGAGACAAAAATGAAAGCAAAACCAAACGCAATCTATTATGTATCTACAAGAGATTTCATTCATTTTTCAGATACAAAGATATTAATTGATAATCAAAATGATCCAGACGGGAAAAACCGTGAAATTATTGATACTACTATTCTTAAAATAGGAGATACTTACTATAGTGCATCAAAAGATGGCGATAATAATGAAGAAAATGGTGGTATTAGAGTCATGAAAACAAAAGAATTATTGGATCCTACTAGTTGGGAAAAAGTCTTAGATTTAGATGAATTAGGATTAAGTTTAGCAGGACAAAATATTAGTAAATTAGATAATAGTACTTTAGAGGGACCTGAATTCTTTAAAATGAATAAAAAAGATTGGGCTGATCCAGATGTCCCAGAATATGGATTAATGGCAGATCAATATGCAAACGGATCTGGGTATTTACCTTTAAGAACAACAGATATTGAAGATACTACAAATAGTAATGAATCATGGAAAGTATTATCTAAAGGAGAATATTCTTTTGATTCTTTGAAAAAAAGACATGGTACTATTTTAAATCTTACTAGAGAAGAATTAGAAAGAATAAAAGCAAATTTTTAATAAGAATAATGAGCTAGAAAGAAATTTCTAGCTTTTTTATTATTTTTTAACCAATATTATATATAATATTAATATGATAAAAATATAGTAAAATAGAGGCATATATGAACAAATCTATTAAAATAAGACAAATAACTGATGGTGCGATTATTGTGGCGATATACGCCCTATTTTTAACTATTTCCAGGATTACTGGAGCAATGTTAGAATATGAAGTGTTTTTTATTTTACCTGTTCCTATTGCCTTATTTTGTTTTAAGTATGATTGGAAGATAGGAATTATTCCAAGCGTAGCAACTTTTTTATTATCTATATTCTTGTGTAGTAATCCTTTTGGATCTTTGGTGTATATATTACCTGCTTTATTAATAGGATGTTTACAAGGTGGTGTTTTCGCTAAAAGAAACATTAAGATTGTTTATATTATTTTAATTTCAACGATTTTAGTATCTATTAGTGAAGTATTATCTACCTTTGTAATGGCAAAAGTATTAGGCATAGAAAATATATTCGAAGAAATACATTTTATGGTAGAAAAAATCGCGCTTTTAGCGGAAAATCTAGGTATTAATAAGGTTGATTCTGCCTTCGTTGAAAGTTTAATGAATGGTCTTATTCCTTCCATTATTATCATTTTATCATTAATTGAGTCAACATGTTCTTATATGATTTTTTTATTGATTGTTAATAGAGGGCGTTTATTTAAATATGAAGATAAAAAACCGAAGCAGATAGTCGGATTAAACAGTTTTCATTGGTCATATGGTTTACTATATTTAGTAATTTCGATTGCGGCAGTTATTTCTATGTTCTTTTTTAAAAATTTATATGGTGTTTTTTATTATGTGGCTTTAGTAATTATCAATTTATTTATCATATCATCATTAATATATGTATACTTTGGATTTCAATTAGGGGTGTTATATTTATCATTAAACAAGAAAAAGGGATTGATTGTTCTTCTTTTCATTTTAGTGTTTATTTTCCCTATAGTTTTGATTATTTTAGGTTTATTAGACAATTTTTTACATTTAAAAAAGAAAATAATCGATCAATTTATTAAAGAAAATAATCGTTCAAGTTAAAAATTACTATATATTATAAAAGAAATATATAGTATAATAATGATGATTTGCTGATGGCACATCATTTTTTTGTTATATAAAGAGGAGGAAAGTACATGCAAAAACTACTTAGTAAAGTAACAACAATAGGTGTATTGATTTCTGTAATAATTGTTATATTTGATGCATTAGTAGCATTAATTGTATTTGATATTATCTCAACACCTATTTTTATTGATTTGACACTTGTTTTAGTTGTTGCGGTAGCAATATTTGCTCTTCTTTTCGCTACATACATTTTAATCGCATCCTCTATTTTATCTAAAGCTAGAAAAAAGAATGATATTTCTGCGGTTGAAATCGTAGGTGAAGATATTCAAGAAGTATATAATTATGGGCAAATTGGACTAATCCTTACTGATATAAATAATAATGTTATTTGGACAAATGACTGGTTTGAGGGTATTCAAGCAAAGATTGTTGATCATAATATTTTTGAGTGGAAGAAAGAACTCGCTTCTTTAAAGGAAAAAGAAGACGGAATTATAGAATTAGAATTAGACAATAGAATATATAGTGTAAAGTATTTAAAAGAAGCAAATCTTTATATTTTTAAAGATGTTTCGGAAGTATCAACTTTAACTAATTATGCTAGAGAGCATTCTCCAGTAGTTGGCATTATGCAAATTGATGATTATCAAGATGTAATAAGTGTTCTTGATGAAAGTAAAGTCAATGATTTAGTAATCGCAATTCAAAAAAATATTTTTGATTATGCTAAGGAATTTAAATTCCTTATTAGAAAATTAAGATCAGATACTTTTTCTTTTATTGCTACATATGAACAATATCAAAAAATGATGAGTGATGATTTTTCAATTTTAAATAGAATTAAAGCAATAGATGTATTTAATTCTTCTCTTGAAATGACTTTATCAATTGGTATTGGTCTTGGAACCGATGATTATGTCAGGTTAAATGACATGGCAACCTCATGTATCAATGTATGTTTATCAAGAGGTGGTGACCAAGTTGTTATTCAACCTTTTGGTGAAAAATTAATTTTTATTGGTGGTAGAACAGAATCAAAAGCGGGTAGTAGTAATGTAAAAATGAGGGTTTTATCTAAATCACTTGAAACTCAAGTTCAAACTTATGACAAGATTTATATTATGGGTCATCGTGATATGGATATGGATGCTTTAGGTTCTTGTTTAGGTGTTTATTGCTTTGCAAAACACTTTGGAAGAGATGCTCGTATTGTTTATGACGAAAAATATGTTGAACAAAAAACAAGAAAAGCATTTAAAACTCAATTTCATGATTTAACAAAGATGATAACTATTTCTCCTAAAGAATGTATAGAAGAAATCAAAGAACTTGAAGATCATGCTTTATTAATTTTATGTGATCATCATTCTGCAAAATTATCTTTGTCTTCTGAAGTAACACTTGAAGCAAATAAAATAGCAGTTATTGATCACCATAGAAGAGGTGAGGAGTTTATTGATAGTCCGACATTTGCTTATATTGATCCTGCTGCTTCATCTGCTTCTGAAATCGTTACAGAAATTATTAAATATAATGAAAAACATATTGAAATACCAGAAAAAATATCTTCGATTATGTTAGCAGGCATTTTATTAGATACAAATTATTATCGTAATAAAACAAGCGATAAAACATATGAAGCTTCTGTTGTATTAAAAGATTGTGGCGCAGATAATTTGTTGGCAGATTCTTTCTTAAAAGAAGACTATGCGGAATATTTCTTAAAAATTAAAATTATGGCAACTGCACAAACTCCATACTTTGGAGTAGTAGTTTGTACTTCGGAAGAAGAAGATATTATTGATCGAACCATGCTTTCAATGGTCGCTCAAGATACTTTAGGAATCGATGGAATTAGTGCATGCTTCGTTATTGGTAGAACAGGAGAAGAAATTGTTGGCATTTCTTCGAGAAGTGATGGAACAATTAATGTTCAATTTATTATGGAAAAGATGGGCGGCGGTGGACATTTCGCTGCTGCAGCTGCACAGATTAAAGGTCAAAGCATTAATGATGTTAAGGAAAAATTGCTTGAAGTTTTAAGATTATATATCACAGATGCAAAAGCTGAAAATAAATAGGGGGAAGTAGAATGAGAGTTATTTTATTAAAAGATGTTAAAGGAGTAGGAAAAAAGAACCAAGTTTGTGAAGTATCAGATGGTTATGCATCTAATTTTTTGATTCCAAACAAGTTAGCGGTTAAATATTCTGAAACAGGAATTTATATTAGAGATAAACAAATTCAAAAAGAAAAAGACGATTTTATTAAACAACAAGAACAAGCAAAAGAGGTTGCTAAAAAACTTTCTGAAATAACTTTAGAATTCCAAGCTCCTTCTTCAAAAGATGGTAGGATGATGGGTACAATATCCGAAAAACAAATTGTAGAGTTACTAAAAAGTAAATATGGAATAATTGTTGATAAAAGAAAATTTATTGATAAATATCCATGCAATGCCTTTGGTTATACTAAATTAAAGGTTGAACTATTTAAAGGTGTAGTTGCAACAGTTAATGTTCATATTAGTGAAAAGAAGTAGGTGATAAAATGAAGGAATTACCACACAATTATGAGGCGGAGAAAACAGTATTAGGTGCGATAATTGCCTCAAATGCATCTAGAGTTGAATTAGTAAACGGATTAGAAGAAGAGGATTTTTACGGTAAAAATTCACCAAACGCTCTTATTTTTAGAGCAATTAGTAAAATTGTTAATGAAGGAGAAAATTTTGATATACCTTCATTAATTAATGAATTAGACATTAATATGAAAGTATTAGATAAAGTTGGTGGAATTGAATATATTAAGGATCTACAAGAATACTATATAGGTGATAAAAATGCATTATTCAATAAAGGAACAATAAAAGATAACGCTTTATCTAGAAAATTAATTCTTTGTTTACAAAAATATGTTGATGGATTTGAAAAAGAATCCTTTAATGACGTTGGTCAATATGTCGCTGAATGTGAAAAAGATATTTTACAAATTACACAAGGTAGAAGAGTAAGCGAATTTAGAAGTGCAAGTGAAATTGTTGACGAAATTACAAACGATTTACAGATTAGAAAAAATACAAAACAGAACAAGAAATTTCCAGGACTTGATACAGGATACCCTTTATTAAGTTATTACACTCAAGGATGGCAACCGGGGCAATTAAATATTTTAGCCGCTCGTCCATCGGTTGGTAAAACGGCATTTGCTTTAAATTTGGCTTATTTAACAGCAACTCGTGAAGATAAAACAGTAGCTTTCTTCTCGTTAGAAATGGATGCAAAGTCAATTGTTCGTAGATTATTAGCATTAGTTTCTTGTGTTAATTCATTAAAATTTTCTAGTGGAGATTTAGATGATACTGATTGGCTTGCTTTAGAGGCAGGAGTAAAAACATTAAAGAAAACTAAAATAGTAATTGATGATACTGCAGCAGAGTCTTTATCTAACATAAAAACAAAAGCACAAAGATTAAAAGCAAATCATCCTGATTTATGTTGTATATTCATCGATTACCTTGGTTTGATTTCAACTTCAGGAAAAAGATATGATAGTAGACAAAATGAAGTTGCAGAAATATCTCGTCAATTAAAAGCATTAGCTAGAGAATTGGAAGTTCCAATTATTTGTTTATCACAATTATCTAGAGATTCAGAAAAAAGATCAGGAGCAGAAAGAATGCCAAAATTATCTGATTTAAGAGATTCTGGTGCTATTGAGCAAGATGCAGACGTAGTTATGTTTATCCATCGAGACAAATATCAAAATACGGAATCAGAAGTTGCAGATCAAAATGTTATGGATACAAGTCCATTTGGTAATCCGCAAGATACAAAGATCAATGTTGCAAAAAATAGAAACGGAAAAACAGGCATTATCGATTATGTTTTCTTAATGAACATTGGTAAATTTGATGAAAAAGATACGAGGTTAGATAAATAGTATGCGTTATTACATATTTGAATCGGGCTCAAAAGGTAATTGCACATTAATTGAAAATAACGGAAGATATCTAATTATTGATAATGGATTAACCAAGAAAAAACTATTAACAAAATTAAAGGAAGTAAATGTGGAATTAGAACAAATAGAGGCTGTTTTAATTACACATTCGCATAGTGATCATATAGCAGGAATTGATATATTTAATCACGAAATATTACATGCATGTAAATTTGTTTGTAATAAGGTTTTAGCGCAAAATCAATTAATTCCATTTGAAAGTTATGATATGATAGGGCTTAAAGTTATTTGTGTTCCTACCTCTCATGATAGCCAAGGGTCAAGCGGATTTATATTAGAAAACGAAGATGAAAAATTAGTATATATTACAGATACTGGATTTATATATGAAAGAGTTGTAGAACAAATTGGAGATGCGGATTATTATATTTTTGAATCTAATCATAACGTTAGGATGTTAATTAATACAAATAGACCACAAAGTTTAAAAAAGAGGATTATGGGAGATTATGGTCATCTATCAAATGAAGATTCTGCAAATTACATTTGTGATGTGATCGGGCCAAGAACAAAAGAAATTATTCTTGCGCATCTTTCAGAAGAAGCAAACTCACCTTCTAAAGCATTAGAAGACTATAGAGAAGTGTTTGAAAGAAGGGGCGTCGATTTTGATGCTTATTCTATCAGATGTGCTTCTCAAGTAAACACTTTAGTTGGTGGAGACATAAAAGAAAGAATATAACATATGGTTAATATTAAATTGGTTGTTGTTGGTAAATTAAAAGAGCAATTTCATAAAGATGCTTGCAATGAATATTTAAAAAGATTATCAAGATATGCAAAAGTGAGCATTTTCGAGGTTGAAGACGAAAAAATAAAAGACAATTCTTCTTATAAGGAAGACTTGATGGTTTTAGATAAAGAAGGAAAAAGAATTTTAAAACAAGTAAAAGAAAATGATTATGTCATTTTATTAGATTTACATGGAGTAGAAGAATCTAGCGAAAAATTTGCAAAAAGATTAGATATGTTAATTGGTGGTAATTCTTCTAATATTACCTTTGTTATTGGTGGATCTTTAGGATTAAGCCAAGAAGTAATCACTAGAAGTAATTTCAGGTTAAAATTATCTCCAATGACATTTACTCATCAAATGACAAGAATTATTATATTAGAGCAAATATATCGTGCTTTTAAAATTAATGGAAACGAAAATTACCATAAATAATAAGGAGAAAAAAAGATGAATGAGTTTATCCTAAATACGAGAAATAAAATAGACTCGCTTATAGAAAAATATTCATTATTAAAAAAGATTCGTGATTTCTTTAGTAAAGGAGATCGTCTTTTTGTACTCTTTTTATACCTTATTTCTTTCGGTATTTGCATTTATACTTTGATTTTTAATCGATTTGTAATACCTATCACAGGAGATTTTAAATTACAAGAAATACCTTTTTATTACAATGGTTATGATGATTGGTGGGAAAGTATTAGAAGTGGGGAATTTGTCATGTGGGACGATTCAGGCTTCTTAGGAGTAAATAATATTGGAGCGAATACTTTTTATTATTTATGGAATATTTTCTTTTTGCCAGTATTACTTGTTCCAAGACAATTTGTGCCTCAAGCTCAAGCATTTATGATGATGACTAAATTCGTTTTAGCAGGATACGTAATGAAAAAACTATTGTCTTATTTAAATGTTAAGGAGAATAGTGCGAAGCTAGTTGCGACTGCCTATGCTTTTTCTGGGTGGATGTTATATTATTTATGGTTTAACCATTTTATGGAGATTGCCGTTACTTTCCCTTTAGTTTTATTAGGAATAGAAAAAGTATTACGTGAAAAACGAACTTTTTTACTTACCGTAGCGTTAATTCTATCGGCGTTAACCAATTACTTCTTCTTTATAATGACATGTTTTTGTTCAGTTATTTATGCAATATTTAGATATTTTCAAAACTGGAAGAAATATACAAAAAATGAACGTATTTCTGTAATTTGTATTGGGTTAGCTTGTTATATTACGGCGTTATTGATGTCATTATTGATTTTAATTCCTGCATTTACTGTTGTTCTTCAATCTTCGAGAACTGCAGTTGAAGAAGGATCTTTTACATTTAATTTGCTTAATGCTTTAGATAATATGAAAAATATTATATTGTCTTCTAATATGTCGTTAAATGATAAAGTAACATCCTTCTGGGCATCATTTAAACAACTAATTGAAGTTTGTGTTAAATATAACGGAGAATATCCAGAAAAATTCTATATGTATCCACTTACTTCTTATTTTTTCCCTCCTATTAGTTGTTATGATTCAACACTTTTTAATAATACTTATTATGATAATATGAACTGCTCTTTATTCATTTATACTCCATTAATGTTAATGTTGGTTCCTTCATTGATTTTAAGCGTTAAAGAAAAAAGAATATCGCATATTATTGGGTTTATGGGTGTGTTAGGATTATTATTCACACCATTTGCTTATTATTGTTTTTCAGGATTCACTAGTGTTTGTTATGGTAGATGGCAATTATTTGTTGTGACAGTTTCTTGTATTTATATTGCGATTAACTTTGATCGAATTAAGGACATGAAGAGATGGTATTTTATTTTAAGTGGATTAATCTGTTTAATAGGTCAAGCTTTATGTATTTATTATGCTTTTAAAGCTCAAGGGCAACATGGAACATCAAATTTAGATGAAAGAAAGATATATGCCTTTATTGAAATGGCGTATACATTTATATTATTAATATATATTGTTTTTAGATATAAAAGTCGTAAATTTACGTTAAAACTCAATTTAATTCTTGCAATTGAAGCAATTGTATGTGGGAATGTTTTATTACAATGGCAAGGCACTGTTCTATATGACAATCTATATGGATCATATAAAGATTGCAGAGCAGAAACAAGATTAATACAACAATTAAATAAGCAAGATGATTCTTATTTCCGTATATTGAATTCAAGCGCAGACAGAGATGGCTCAAATCTTGGTATGGTGGAAAACTATAATGGAGTAGGCACATTCCATTCTATATATAATTATGAATTACAAGATTTTATTAATTGGTCAAGAATGTCATATAATGGATCATGGTCTATGGGTGTTCATGAAAAAAGAGCAAACCTAGATACTTTTTTAAATATTAAATATTATATATTAGATAAAAATGATAATAATATACCATTTGGTTATAAAGAAGTATTAAGAGATGATGAAACGGGAACTGTAGTATATGAAAATGAAAACTATGTTTCGTTTGGATTCTCATTTGATAATATTCTATCTTCTAATTATTTAACAAGTTGGGATTATATGGATTCAACCAATTCATTTGAAGCTTATTCTTCTTATCAAGGAAGAACTTTGAAAAATGAAAATTTATATGTAAGATATGGAATTCTAAGTAGTGAAGAAGGAGAAAAAATAGCTTCTACTTATCCAAGTATTACATTTATTGAAAATATTGATAAAGATGAAAATAGAACAGATGATGAAGTGTTCGTTAACGATAAAGAAATGTATGTTGTTAGATTTCCAAATAACAAAGTAATGATTAAAAAGGCAATTTGGGATCAAGCTGTCGTTGGAGAAATGGATGGTTATGCAGAAGAAGTACCATATACAAAAGAAGATGCAAAACACTTGTTATGGAATTCCGAAGTAAACGTTGATTGTACAGATTATGATATTGCAAAGGATGCTAAAACTAGAGGAGGAGCGTTTGTTACTGTTAAAGCTAGAATGGGCGAAAATTTAGAAATTTATCTTTATGATAAAGATGGTAATGAACTTGTTCATGATAAACATATGAAGCATGGATATTCAAAATTGTATGATAGAAAATATGAAAGAGGATTCTATGTCAATGATCAAGTATGCTCAATAAAAATTATTGTTAAAGATACATTTGATAGTGAAGCTGTTTTAGTTAGACCAGATGTCACATATCAATATTATGATACATATAAAGCAAATATTGATAAACTAAAAGAACATCCAATAGAGAATTTTAAAAAATATACTAATAGTTTCAAATTTGATACAAATTATGAGAATAATAGGTTTGTTGTATTAACAATTCCATATGACTCAGGATGGTCTTTAAAAAACTCTAATGGAAATGATATGGAAGTATTTAAAGCACAAGGAGGATTTATTGGGTTTGTTAGTGAAGTTGGACAAACAACATATACATTGTCTTATGAAACTCCAGGATTAAAGTATGGCGCATTGGGATTCTTGACTGGATCTATGCTTTTTGGAGCATTATATATTGGAATAGATTTAACTTATTGTGATAAAAAAGAAATAAAAAAGCAACTAGGCTTTAATTAGTCTAGTTGCTATTTCATAAACTATATTTTTCTTTAATGAATAAGAAGAACTAATTTCTTTTACTGCATCTTTTATTGATGCACCTTTTTTTATTTCATCAAGTAGAAGAGTTTTGATATCATCTTCGGTTAACACTTTAATTTCTTTATTTCCTTCAACGATGATAACCATTTCTCCTTTTAAAGTAGAAGGGTCTAATTCAGAAAGTTCTTTTAGTGTTCCTCTAATATATTCTTCATGTAATTTGGTTATTTCTCTAGCAATAGAAACACTACGGTTTCCTAAAATTTCATACATATCAGATAGAGTGTCTTTAATTCGATGAGGAGATTCATAGAAAATTATTGTTTCTTTTCTTGATTTTAATTCTTCTAATTCTCTTTTTCTTGTGCTTTGTTTGCTCGCTAAAAATCCATTAAAATAAAAGTGAGATGTATCTAATCCGGATCCAATAAGAGCAGGAATAAAAGCATTAGAACCATTAATAACAGATACTGCTATATCGTTTTCAATACATTTTTTTATTAGGATAGACCCAGGATCAGAAATGCCAGGATAACCAGCATCAGAAGTTAAAGCAATACTATTGCCTTCTTTTAAAAGTTTAATTATTTTTTCACTTGCTTCTTGTTCATTATGTTCATGATAAGAAATAGAAGGTTTATGAATATTAAATTGCAATAACAAAGAAGAAGTAGTTCTAGTATCTTCACTTGCCACATAATCAACACTATTTAAAGTTTCTATTGCTCTAGGTGAAAATTCTTTTAAATTACCAATAGGAGTAGCAACAACAAATAGAATCGCATCATTTTGTTCAAAACTTTTAATTCTTTTCATTGTTTGTTTTTTCTCCATTATTTTTTTGAGTTTTATTTGAATTGAAACGGCTGTTACGATTATTAAACTTTCCTTGTTGAGGTCTATCTTTAACATCGTTATTTTTATTTTCGTTTTCGCTTACATTATGAGAAGGTGTGCTTTGTTGTATTGGCATAACATAATCTCTTGGAAGAATTGAGTCTTTAATGTCGTCGTAAGGAACTGTCTGGATGTTTTCTTTGTTTTCAATACGAATCATTTTAGTGATGACATTCATTGATGTAATCTTGTAAATTTGATCATTGTATTTGACTTTGGATCCCACGCGAGGTAAGTCCTTTTGTAAATCTAAATAAGTATCGTTTTCAAATTTTAAGCAGCAAATTAATTTGCCACAATGACCAGACAATTTAGGTATGTTCAATGCTAACATTTGATTTTTTGCCATAGTGATGGATATTCCATCAAATTCATTTAAGAAAGAAGAACAACAAAGCTTTAATCCACATATACCTATACCACCAATTAGTTTAGCTTTGTCCCTTGTTCCTATCTGTCTTAATTCTATTCTGCATTTGAGTTCTGCCGCTAAAACCTTAAGCAAATCTCTAAAATCGACACGATTGTCTGCCAAATAATAGATGATTATTTTTGTACCGTCTAACATATAATCAGCGGACAATATTTTCATATTTAAGGATAGTTTATCTGCCTCTTCTTGACAGTATGCTTGAGTTTCTTTTGCTTTAATTTTATTTAATTCAAATACTTTATAATCATCCAATGTTCCTTTTTTAAGAACTTTAGGGAATTCATCTTCACTATTTACTTCTTTTTCAATTGGAGAAGAAATGACTCTACCTAATTCGATACCTCTATTTGTTTCAACAATTACTAAATCACCTTCATTATAATTGTTTTCGTCAATTGAAAAATAGAATGCTTTTTCCATTCCAAGAACTAAAATATTAATTAATAGTTTTTTAATTTTTTCCATTAATTTGAACCTCCTTTGATTATGTATATACAAATATGTTCGAGTAACAATGCAATTGAAATATTGATTTCAATTTTACCTCTTGTAAGCATGATTTCTAAATAATATTTTTGAATATTTTTATATTTTTTTGATAGTTTTTCTAAAATATTTTTCTTTTCTTGCATTGTTGGTGTTTGATTAGTTTGAATATAGAGAATATCTTTAAATGATAAAGATAATAATTCAAAAAACAATCTTGCTTCTTCTTTTGACTTTATTTGAGATACAATCGAAGTTTGGGTAACAAATAAAGCTTCTTCCTTACTGATAGTTAGAGCCTCTAGAAAAGAAAACAAACAAGATTTGCATTTATTATATATTTCAGAATTGCTTAATTCAATAACACTATTTGTATTAGAATACAAATGACTTAATATTTCTGCATCTTCTATATTGACTCCTTGTTTAATAACTTCTTCTTTTATTATGCCTTTATCTATTGGTAAAAGATTTAATATTTGGCAACGAGATAGAATTGTTTGTAAAATTTTACTTTCATTTTTTGTAGTAATAAATGCATAAGTATTTTTATAAGGTTCTTCTAGTGTTTTTAATAAGGCATTAATTGATTCTTTGTTGGCATTTTCTAATTCATTAATAATATATATTTTTAATCCCTTTTTTTCTAAACTGGAAGAAGAGAGAAATACTTGTAATTCTTCAATATCTCCAACTTTTATAGTTTGTGCATTGCCGTCAATAATTTTTATATCGGAATAATTTCCTTCATCAAACCTAATACAATCAATACATTCGTTACAAGCAAAATCGGAATTGTCACAGATTAATGATTTGGCTAAAAATTTTGCACATTCAAAAACAGGAGCGCCATCAGATCCTTTAATTAAATAAGCTTGCGAAACTTTATTGTTCTTTAGTGCATTGTAAAATGTGTTATATACAAACTTTTGATATTGTTTTATGTAATCAAGGAAATTCATATTATTTTACTAACCTTTGTTTTATCGCTAAAAACGCGTTATTTGCCACTTCTTCTAGTGGTTTTGATGCATCGATTATTACAAAACGATCAGGAAAAAGCTCTGCAAGTTTTAAATAACCTTCTCGTACTAGTTTGTGAAAAGAGAGTTTTTCTAAATCTAATCTATTAACTTCTCGATTGGAATTTGCACTAATTCGTGCCAATCCTTTTTCTGGTTCAATATCAAATAATAAAGTTAAGTTTGGATAAGTTCCTTCAGTAGCATACATATTAACATTTAATATCTCATCTATACCTAATCCTCTAGCATATCCTTGATATGATAAAGAAGAATCTAAATATCTATCACAAATCACTATTTTTCCTTCTTTGACTGCAGGCCATACTTTTTCAACTAGGTGTTGTCTTCTGCTTGCAGCATATAATAATGCTTCAGTTCTTGGGTCCATTGCAGTATTTTCTTTGTTTAAGATAACATTTCGAATTTGTTCAGATATTGGAGTTCCCCCTGGTTCTCTTGTCATGATGATTTGATAGCCTTCTTTTTCCAATCGCTCCTTCACTATTTTTATTGCACTTGTTTTTCCGGATCCTTCAGGACCTTCTAATGTTATGAATAGAGACATAGTGATTTACTCCTTTCTTATTGTTTTTCTTCCTTCTAACGCTTTTGTTAATGTTAATTCATCGGTATAATCGAGTTGGGCTCCCATCGGTAAACCATAAGCTAATCTAGAAATGGAAATGTCATATGACGAAAGAACTTTTTCTAAATATAAGGCAGTTGTTTCTCCTTCTATTGTAGGATTGGTAGCCAAAATTATTTCTTTTATCGTGTTTTCTTTGATTCTTTGAATTAATGAATTAATATTTAAATCATTAATACCTATTCCTTTCGTAGGAGATAAGGAACCATTTAAAATGTGATATTGTCCATGAAACGATTTTGTTTTTTCAAATGCGAGGGCATCTTTATAATAAGAAACAACTATTAATGATGTTGGGTCTCTTTCTTCGTCGTGACAAAAAGGACAAATACCATCTTCTGTATATGAACCACAGATAGGACATTTGTTTATTTTATGAATCACTGAGTCCATTGCTGAAATAAAGGATTCAATGCTTTCATGGTTCATATCTAAAATTTGATATGCCATTCTTTCTGCTGTTTTTAAACCAATTCCAGGTAATTTTCTTAGTGATTCGATTAATTTAGTTATTGTATTTAATTCATTCATATTAGAAACCTGGGATTGACATTCCACCAGTATATTTTTTTACTAGTTTTTCTTGTTTGTCTTCTATTTGTCTAATTGCATCATTTAATGCTATTTTTAACATATCTTCGAGCATTTCTTTGTCATCAGGATCAATTGCATCTCTATCGATATCAATTTTTTCAATTTCTTTGCTTCCATAGATGGAAACTTTTACTGCTCCACCTGCTGATTCTATTAAAAATAATTGAGAATTTAATTCTTTTTGTGCTTTTTGTAATTCTCTTTGCATTTTTTGTGCTTGTTGCATTAAAACATTAATATTCATAATTTATATTCTCCTTTATTAATCTATTATTTTATCTACAGATACTGTATTTGTGCTTTTTAAAGCCGTTGCTTTAGTTAAAACAATATTAATTGGGTATATTTCTGGAAGTCTATTTGCTTGGCGTAAATTAGAAAATTTTTGAACTCTAGATATGCAATCTGATGTTGTTAAACAAAGAATGATGTAATCTAATCCGGAAATAGCTTTTACGAGAGCAGAAAATCCAGGTTGATTTTCTACAAAATTAACTTTGTTACAGATATTTGTAAAATTGGTTTCTAATACCAAAATGTTTTTTGAAGCAATTCGTGGAGAACAATGTTTTAATAAAGAACAATATTTTCCAATTGTTGGATCTGCTATATAGTTATCTAATAAAGCCCATTTTTCAATAATATTTTGTTTATCTTGTTTATTACCTTGTTGCATTAAATTAATAGTATCTTCTTCACTTAATTTGTAAGGTGTACCAACTTCTGCAAAAGGTTCGATATTTTTAAATGTGGAAGTAATTTCTGGTTTTTTAGGTTCGATTTCGACTACTGAAGTTATTATTTGAGTAGGTTTTTCTTCTTCTTTTTTTTGCTTCTTTTCATCTACTGTAACCATTTGTTTTTCTTCAAATGCATTGCATTGAGAAGCAATCTTTAACAAAGCTATTTCCAATATTGAAGAGATGTTACTTACATAACGATATTGTGAATAAGCATTTAATAAATTATCAAGCATAATATACAGGTTTTCGCGAGAAATCTTGCATTCATTTGCAATATCTTTTGACAATACTTTTAAAATTGATTCATCTTTTGTATTAAGATAAATTAATAAATCTTTTACAATATCAATTAAGTCGGTTGTAAGTCTTTTTATATCGATACCATGTTCAATAAAAGAAGCTAATTTAGATGTGAAGAATTTAATATCGTTATTATTTAGAGTTTTTATTAATTCAATCTTTTCCTCTAAAGAAGACAAACCATATAGTTCTTGAACATGATGTAAACAGAGTTTACTACCTGAATATGCAATAGCTTGATCAAGTAAGGATAACGAATCTCTTACGCCTCCATCGGATAAGGATACTATTAACCTTAAAGCATCATCTTCATAAATGATGTTTTCTTTTTCACAAATCATTGCAAGGTTGTTATAAATGTCTTTATCAGATACTTTATTAAAGTCATATCTTTGAACTCTTGATAAAATTGTTGGCATTACTTTATATGGTTCAGTCGTACAAAGAATAAAAATAACATTTGATGGTGGTTCTTCTAATGTTTTTAATAAAGCATTAAATGCTTCAGGTGTCATCATATGAACTTCATCGATAATATAAACTTTATATTTTCCTAGAGTAGGAGAATATTTAACTTTGCTTATTAAATCGCGAATATCATCAATGCCTCTATTACTTGCAGCGTCAATTTCAATAACGTCAGGATGAGAACCATTAATTATTTCAAGACAGTTTGAACAGCTATTACATTGACATCCAAAACCTTTTTCGCAATTTAAAGATTTAGCAAAAAGACGCGCTAGAGAAGTTTTACCAGTTCCTCTTGGACCACAAAATAAATAAGCGTGTGCAATTTTGTTTTCTTTAAATGCGTTTGATAGTGTACGAACAATATGTTGTTGACCAGCAACTTGATCAAATGTTGAAGGTCTATAAGTTCTGTATAATGCTTTATATGACATAAATTAATCACCCATTGATTATTATACACTTTTATAAGTGTATTTTAAATAACAAAAGGTAAATTGGATTATATAATAACTAGTTATTTATTAAGTATATAGACATTGATTAATGATTCTTCTTCTAATGATCCAGAATGTGCACCTATCATTAAATTATCTTTTTCAAAAGTAAAACCATAATTGGAAATAGAAGTTGCCATATAGTCGCCTAAAAAATCTTGAAATAGAGGATGTTCTTCTCCAACCCCAAAGAAATTCATATCTAATATCTCTTGTTTTGTATATAAAATAAAATCATTACCATAATATTTCTTGAAAAGTGTTTCAAACACTTCATTCATGCCACTTTTAACGTGAAAAAACGCACTACGAGAATCTAATGAAGGTACAGTAATTAATGTATCCATAAAATCTTTATGCTCAAGAATATTATAAAATTTAGTATCTATTAATGAATGATCAGAAAGAACAATTATTAAATTGTCTTTATTCTCTTTTGATAATTTAATCAATGACTTATTGATTTTTTTTATTACTCTTTTTACTAAAGGATGATTAACGCCGTATTGATGGATTAGTTTATCAGGATCTGTCCAATACATATAGTAAAAATGAGAATTATTTCTTTTCATTAATACATCTGCCAATTGAAAAAACTCATCTATGTTTGAAGGACCAATGTCATCAATGTTCTTTGGTAATATTGCTTTTGAGTCTATTCCATTTTTTGATAATATATCAAATATAGATTCGTAAGGACAGTATACTGATGATAAAAAAGGACCGTTAATGTGTTCATGAGTAATAGAGTTGTTATTTGTAAACATATCTACAACTACATTTTGATTCTTAAAATATTGTCTCCATCCTAACCATCCTGTTTCAATTGGATACTTAGCACTACATAATGCTGTTGTTGCTGCGGCTGTAGTTGGTGGGAATACACTCGATATTTCAAACGCTTTCTTTTTTATTAGAAAATCCGTGTTGTTTAAATGTGTTTCGGAAATAGATTTTCCCATACCGTCAAATAACATCAGTACTATTTTGTTATATTGTTTTTTCGCTAAAAGTTCATCTAATTCCTTAAGAGGTGTATGAAAACAATCTCCTGTGAAATGCTTTAATATTGCATTTGATAGAGATACAATATTTTTATTTTTTTGGTAAAAGAAAAAAGACATTTTATCACCTCGGGAAATAATATAATATCATATAATAAAAAAATATGCGATAAATAGATTTCTATTTATTTTCTAAGTTGTATTTGATATTATATGTAAGGCAAATATAGGAGGTTAGACTTATGGCAGATAAAATGTTAGATAGATTAGAAGCTATGCTTTTAAGAATTGAAGAAATCGATCGCCTTTTATGTGAAGATGAAATTGTATCAGATATTACTAAATTAACAGCGTTAAATAAAGAAAGAGCATCATTACAAGAACCAGTAGATGCGTATAAAAAATATAAAAAGATGGATGAGGATTTAAAAGATGCTTTAGTTATGGTAAACGATCCAGATCCTGAAATAGAAGAATTTGCACGTGAATCAATTAAAGAAATACAAGCTGCAATGCCTGCACTTTATGATGAATTAAAGATTATGCTTTTGCCAAAAGATCCAAATGATGGTAAGAATATTGTTTGTGAAATTCGTGGTGCTGCTGGAGGAGATGAAGCAAATATTTTCGCTGGTGACTTATTTAGAATGTATTCACGTTATGCAGAAGCACAAGGTTGGAAAATCCAAGTAATGGATTCTAACCCATCGGATGCAGGAGGGTTCTCTCAAATTATTTTTGCTATTAAGGGAGATAATGTTTATTCAAAATTAAAGTTTGAATCTGGCGCACATAGAGTTCAAAGGGTTCCAGTTACTGAAGCTGCAGGAAGAATTCAAACTTCTACTGCAACAGTATTAGTTATGCCAGAAACAGAATCTATAAATATTGAAATTAGAAATGAAGATTTAAAGATTGATACTTATCGTTCTCAAGGCGCAGGAGGACAAAATGTTAATAAAACAGAGTCTGCAGTTAGAATTACTCATATCCCAACAGGGATTGTAGTTTCTTGCCAAGTGGAAAGATCTCAAATTCAAAATAGAGAAATTGCAATGGAAATGCTTAGAGCGAGAATGTTTGCTCAAAAACAAGCAGAACAAGATGCTAAGATTGGTAGTGAACGAAGATTAAAAGTTGGTACAGGAGAAAGATCAGAAAAGATTAGAACATATAATTATCCACAAAATAGAGTTACTGATCATAGAATTGGATTTACTCTTCAAAAACTTGATAGAGTTATGGAAGGCGATTTAGATGATATTCTTAATGCTTTGATTAACGCTGATCAACAAGATAAAATGGAACAAGAGGCAAAAAAATATAATGATTAAAACGCTCGGAATTATTATTTCTGAGGCACTTCAAGATTGTAAAGATAGTGTTTCCAAGAAAGATATACTTTATCTTATCAAGGAAACATTTTCTATTTCTGATGTAGATTTGATTCTAAATCAAAATAAACAATATGATAATAGTGTCTTAGTTGAAAGATTAAAAGAGTTTCAAGAGGGAAAACCCGTTGAAATGATTTTAGGTTATGCATATTTTAAAGGTTTAAAGTTTAAAGTGACGAAAGATACGCTAATTCCAAGAAGTGAAACAGAAGAATTAGTTAATAGAACAATAGAGTATATAAAAAGAAATAATATAAATGCAAAAAGAATTATAGATATTGGAAGCGGTACGGGATGTATTGCAATAGCAATGAATAAAGAATATAGTGATGCAATTGTTGATAGTGTTGATATTTCTAAAGCAGCATTGGATGTTGCAATAATAAATAATGTGGAAAATCATACAAAAGTTAATTTTTATTTTAGTGATTGTTTTGATAATGTAGATGATACAAAATACAATGTTAT
Organism: Caryophanales bacterium; assembly: GCA_029006735.1. Classification (GTDB taxonomy): domain Bacteria; phylum Bacillota_I; class Bacilli_A; order RFN20; family CAG-449; genus UBA3210. The sequence goes on along the minus strand of JAQXGN010000052.1, from coordinate 17,115 downwards.
TATTTCAAATCCACCATATATAGATAGAGAGAGTTTTGTTCAAGAAAGTGTATTAAAGTATGAACCACATATAGCACTTTTCGCGGAAAATCACGGATTATCTATTTATGAAAAAATGATAAAAAACGCAAGTAAATATGTTGATGAAAACTGTATTATTGCTTTTGAAATATCCCCAGAGCAAGAAAAAGCATTATCAATTATGTTTGATACTTATTTATCAGATTTTAATTATTGGTTTGAGGAAGATATAAATAATAATAAACGATATTTATTTGCTCTTAGATAGTATATATTTTTTAATAATTTACCATACTTAATTTAAGGAGAGAATTAAGTTATGAAAAAATTATTACTTTCAATTGCTCTTGGTGGAACATTATTAATTGGTGAAGCAGGGGTTTATTCTGGGAACACTTCTTCCTCATTTAATTATAAGTTTGAGATAAAGACAAATTCCATTAATCCAATAGATGAAGCCGCAGGATATTATTACAAAGAAAATATGATTGATAAATATGAGAAATATTTTTTTACTTTGGATAAATCGTTACATGCAAAATTTGTTGAAGAGAATTTAGATTTTTTTGCTTTATCTGATGATGCTTATGTAACTAAACAATTTGGTACAATCCATATTTGTTTAGGGAAAGGGAATGGTTTTACTATTAAAGGAGCTTTTAGAAAAAATGAATGCGACGAAGAAGTAATTCGTGAAAAATGTTATATCTTTGATTTATTCAAATAAGATATAATATATAGGGGCGATTAAATATGAAGACACTACATACTTTTTTTGGTGATAGTAAATTAATAGAGAATATAAAAAAAGGAGAAGTAGTTTCTTTTCCAACTGAAACTGTATATGGAATAGGTGTAATATTTAATCAAAAATCCGCCTTTGATAAGTTAGTGTTATCAAAAAATAGAACTCCTGATAAGCCGTTCACATTAATGCTTGGAAATGTAGATGATATTGAAAAATATGCCATTTTAAGCGATAAAACACGAAAGATTATAAGAAAATATATGCCTGGAGAGATCACTATTTTAGTTAAGCCTAAAGAAGGAATATATTCTTGGGTGACATTAAATAGTGATTATATAGGAATAAGAGTACCTGATTACAAAGAGGTTCGAGAAATGATTGATTATATAGGGATTCCATTACTTGTAACAAGTGCGAATATATCTGGTGAACCGGTGTGTAAAGATTATAACGAAGTGTGTAAACAGTTTGATGGAGTAATATCTACTATTGTAAAAGGTGATGTTAAGTCATCTCTTCCTTCAACCATAGTATTATTAGATGATGATATAAAATTAGTAAGAGAAGGAAGTATTAAATTTGAAGATATTAAAAAAACTTGGGAGGACTAATTATGAAAATATCTATTGCAAGTGATCATGGTGGTTATTTATTAAAAATTGAAGTGATCAAATATTTAAAAAACAAAGGATATGAAGTAATTGATGTTGGATGCGATTCTTTAGATTCTTGTGATTATCCTATTTTTGCCCATAAAGCAGCAGAGTTAGTTGAAAATGGCTTTGTTAATCGTGGCATTGTGATTTGCACATCAGGAGAAGGTGTTTCTATTTGTGCGAATAAACATAAAAATGTAAGGTGTGGATTGATTTATAATAAAGAAGTAGCTAGATTAACAAGACAACACAATAATGTTAATATGATTGCTATTGGAGCAAAATATACTTCTTGTGAAGATGCTTTCGAATATGTAGATTTATTTTTAAATACAGAATTTGAAGGTGGCAGACATAATCGTAGAGTAGACATGATTGATCTATAATAAAAAATATTATATTTGATAGGTATAATTTTCTACTTTCTGGGGAAAATCTAACTAAGAGGTAGAAAATATGAAAGAAATAAAAATTAATCAATGGCCATTAGAAGCTAAAACAGGATTAGTATTAACATTAGCAGCTACATTAATCATTGGAGGAACATTATTATTTGGAAATGCTTCTGCAGACAAACCAAATAATAATATATCAACGAATACTGAAGTTGGGAATGTGCCAAGCAATGAGCCAGTTACTGAGCAAATAGAAGAGTTTATTAGACCATTCAATGTTAAAGCAGTTGCAGAAAGATTGTACTATGATATGTCTGATGATTTAGATTCAAGAGCTAAAGCAATTGTCGTTGTCCCTAATAAGAAAAATACTTATATGAAGAGTGTAGGGGTTGATTATACATATCAATCAACACAATTTGATGTTATTGCGTCTGCTTCAGGTACTGTAGTTGATAGAATAACCGATTCAGTTTATGGAAATATGTTATGTATTGAACATGATTCAGGACTTAAAACAATTTATGCATCTTTAGGTGAGTTTAATGTTACTAAAGGCAGTAAAATAAAACAGGGAACTATTATTGGTAAATCTGGCGAATCTTTATATACTTCAGGGTTAGGATCATCTTTACATTTTGAAGTAATCAAAGATGGAATAAATATTAATCCAGAAAAAATATTTAATTTAAAAATTAATAAAATTTAATTAGACATTTTCTAATTTTTCTCCTTATTACTTAATAAGGAGTTTTTTTATGTTTATATGTGAAAAATGTGGATGTTCAGACAAAAGGTATTTTGGTATTAGGAAAGGAAGTTATTATTGCAGAAGATGTATTACATTTAATGGTGAAAAAGCAATACAAATTACTAATTTAAATAGAGATTTAACGGAAAAACTAGATTTTCAATTAAGTGAAGAACAAGAAGAAATATCAATAAAGATAAAAGAATCAATTGCAAATGGCAAAGATGTTTTATTATATGCGGTCTGTGGGGCAGGAAAAACAGAATTAGTATATAAAGCTATTGCACATCAATTACAAAATGGAAAACAGATAGGTTTTTGTATTCCTCGTAGAGATGTTGTTATTGAACTAGAACCACGTATTAAGTCAGCCTTTCCAGATGTAGTGATTACAATGGTATATGGAGGTAATACTAGTAATCTTGTCGGTGATATTATTTTATTAACTTCACATCAATTATATAGATATAAAAATTATTTTGATTTATTGATAATTGACGAAACAGATGCTTTTCCTTATTCAAATAATGAAACATTAACGAACTTTTTTGAAAAATCAATTAGGGGAAATTATATTATGATGAGTGCAACCCCATTGGAGTGGATGATTGATAAAATAAGAAGAAATAAGGGTGTATTTTTAACACTACAAAAAAGATATCATGGTCATCCATTAATTGTTCCCAAAGTGGTAATATTTCCTTTTTTTCAATTTATTTATGTCATTTATAAAGTGGAAAAATTTATTAAGGAGAATAAGCCCTGTTTTATTTTTTGCCCAACTATTTATGAAGCGGAAGAAATATATAGAGTAGTAACTTTTTTTATAAAAGGAGGAAATTATGTGCATTCTAAAAGACAAGACAGAGAAAAAATTATTGATGATTTCAAAAAAGGCAAATACAAGTATTTAGTTACAACTTCGGTACTTGAAAGAGGAGTGACTGTAAAAAATATACAAGTAATTATTGTACATGCAGATTCAGCTATTTATAATTCTGCAACATTAATACAGATTGCAGGAAGGGTTGGAAGAAAAATAGATGCTTTTGATGGGGAAGTAATTTTTTTGTGTAATAAAAGAAATATAGAAGTGGAAAATTCTATAAAAAAGATAGAAGAAGCAAATAAGTATGTCGATATGTAAATTATGTTTCAAAGAAATAATAAATCACGGATTCTTCAGTATTTTTAATAAATCATCTATTTGTTTTAAGTGTTTTTTGAAGCTTGAAGCGAATTTTAGTAGAAATATAATATTAGGAATAGAGGTAATTTCTATTTTTAAATACAATGATTTTTTTAAAAGCGTGCTTTTTCAATATAAAGGGTGTTTTGATATTGAAATAAAAAATATTTTCTTAGAACGATATGTTCATTACTTAAGGTATAGATATAAAGGGTATATTATTATTCCTGCTCCATCAAATGAGGATGAAGATGAAATTAGAGGATTCAATCACGTTATTGAAGCGTTTGATTTACTAAAATTACCAATTCAACCAATCATAAAAAAGAAGATTAAGTTTAAACAGTCCGATTTAGATAAAAAAGAAAGAGAAAAAATAAAAAATAAATTATTGATTACCAATTTTGAGATTATTCATAACAAAAAAATATTAATTGTCGATGATATTATTACTACTGGATCTACTATTAAAGCAATGATTGAAATGATAAAAAAATACAATCCCAAAGATATAAAAGTGTTAACAATTGCTAAAGTTTGTCGAAAAAAGTAGAACTTTTTGGATGGGTTTTTCTACAAAAACACGCATTTAAGAATGATAATTAGATTATAGTTAAACGCATTAATGTGAGGTGGTATAGATGAAAGGTAAAGTAAAGTGGTTTAACGCAGATAAAGGATTCGGTTTTATTAATCGAGAAGAAGGAGATGGAGAAGATATTTTTGTTCATTACTCTCAAATTATTGAAGAAGGATATCGCTCTTTAGAAGAAGGACAAAAGGTTCAATTTGATTTATATGAAACAGATAGAGGATTACAAGCAAGGAATGTAATAAAAGAACCAGTTCATAATTAAATCCCCCTTGAGTGATTAGAGAATTATATTCTTTAATCACTTTTTTGTTTGCTTTATAAAATTCTTGAGAGAATAAAAAAATAGGATTTTTAAAATTATCGTATTGGGAATGATAATTAGTTTTTCAAAAAATATGATTGAAAATCATATGATTTTTATCTTTTATGATAGATATTATTCGATAAATACTAGAATAGTATTTGTTTAATATAATTATTTGTGTATAATTAGTCTTGGACGAATAATTATCAAGTGAAGGAGGGTCTATAATGGGTAATTGGATAGACAAATTATTAAGAGTAGATGAAAGAGCTCTTAAAAAAATTGAAAGAACAGCTAGATTAGTTATGTCATATGAAGATGAAATGAGAAAACTTACTGACGAAGAACTAAAAGCTAAAACCCCATATTTTAAAGAATTATTAGCAAACGGTAAGACATTAGATGATATTTTACCTGAAGCATTTGCAGTTTGTAGAGAAGCAGATTATAGAGTTAGAAATGAGTTCCCATTCAAGGTTCAAATTATGGGTGCGATTGTTTTACATGAAGGTGACGTAGCTGAAATGAGAACTGGTGAAGGTAAAACATTAACTGCTACTATGGCAGTTTATTTAAATGCTTTAGCAGGAAAAGGCGTTCACGTTGTTACAGTTAACGAATACTTAGCATCTCGTGATGCTGAATTAATGGGAAAAGTATATAACTTTTTAGGTTTAACATGTGATTGTAACTTAAGAGAAAAAGATACAGCAGGAAAACAAGCTGCATATAATGCAGATATTACTTATACAACAAACTCAGAATTAGGTTTTGACTATTTAAGAGATAATATGGCTCAATCTATTTCTAAACGTGTTTTACGTGGTTTAAATTTTGCGATTGTTGATGAAGCTGACTCTATTTTAATTGATGAATCAAGAACACCATTAATTATTTCTGGTGGAGAAAGAACAAATGCAAATACATATATTTATGCTGATAGATTCGTTAAATCATTACGTAAAGAAAGAGATTTTACTATTGATGTTAAAACAAAAACAGCTGCATTAACTGATTCAGGGGCAGATGCTGCTGAAAGAGCATTTGGCATTAAGAATATTTATGATCCAGAATATAATGATTTAGTTCACCGTATACACCAAGCATTAAAAGCAAATTATGTTATGAAGAAAAATGTTGAATACATGGTTGCCGATGGAGAGATTCATTTAATTGACCAATTTACAGGTCGTATTATGAAAGGCCGTGAATATTCAGATGGTTTACAACAAGCTATTCAAGCAAAAGAAAATGTAAAAATCAAACAAGAAACTATTACAATGGCTTCTATTACATATCAAAACTTCTTCCGTTTATATAGTAAAGTTGCAGGTATGACGGGTACAGCTAAAACAGAAGAAGAAGAATTTGAAAAGATTTATAACATGCATGTCACTCCAATTCCAACAAATAAACCAATCATTCGTTTTGACGATGTGGATTTAGTTTATGGAACATCTTCTGCAAAATATAAGGCATTAGTTAATGAAGTTAAAGCAAGACACGCATTAGGACAACCAATTTTAATTGGTACTCCTTCTGTTGAAATGTCTGAAGTTGTTGATGATTTATTAAATAAAGAACATTTACCACATGAAGTATTAAACGCAAAGAACCATGAAAGAGAAGCTCATATTGTTGAAATGGCAGGACAAATGGGTGCAATTACAATTGCAACTAATATGGCTGGTCGTGGTACCGATATTAAGCTTGGACCTGGTGTAAAAGATATTGTTGATCCAACAGGAAAAGTAAAATATCCTGCAGGTTTAGCTGTTTTAGGTACAGAAAGACATGAATCTAGACGTATTGATAACCAATTAAGAGGACGTTCTGGACGTCAAGGTGACCCAGGATATTCAAGATTCTTTGTTTGTTGTGATGACGAATTATTAATTCGTTTCGCACCAGATTATTTGAAAACATTATTTGAAAAAATGGGTGATGAAGCTTTAGAAAACAAAATGGTTACAAATGCTATTACATCAGCACAAAAGAAGATTGAAGGACAAAACTTTGATACACGTAAATCTTTACTTGATTACGATGATGTTTTAAGACAACAACGTGAATCAATGTATAAACAAAGAGATACTATTTTATATGCACCAGAAATCTATGATGTTGTATATAAGTATTTTAAAACAGTTGGTAAAAAGATTGTTGAAAATTCTCTTGATGAAACTGATCCAAGAAACCCATTCTTAAGTGGAGAAAAATTAAAAGCAAATCTTGAACCAAAATATTTACCAGAAGGTTCATTTGATGCAAGTGGATATGATGAAGCTCCAATCGATGAAGTATCAGATGAAATTGGCGAAATCTTATTTGCTACATATAATAAGAAGAGAGCAACATGGCCAAAAGAGGCAGTTAACGAAGTTGAAAAAATGGTTGCATTACGTTCTGTTGATCGTTATTGGACAATGCATATCGATTCAATGGCAAAATTAAAAGAAGGCATTCATTTAAGAAGTTATGCTCAATCAGATCCTTTGAAAGCATATGTTGATGAAGGTTGGGATATGTTTAACGAGATGATTGATAATATTTCTGAACAAGCTGTAACAACCTTATTACATGCCCAAATTAGATTAAAAACACCAGAAGAAATAGAAGCAGAACGTAGAGCTCAACAAGAAGCAAATGCGAATAATGGAGCAAGAGAATAATTTATGCTAGAACTATTTGAAATTAAAGCAAGGATATCAAAAGCTCAAACTCGAATCGACGAGCTAGGTGACTCACTTTGACATCGAAAGTAAACAGAAAGCAATTGAAGAACTAGATGTAAAGATTAATGAGCCAAATTTTTGGAATGATACAAAATCAGCTTTAAAAATAGTTAATGAAAAAAATGATTTAACAAATATTGTTAGTTCATATTTTTCCGCCAAAAACAAGATAAAAGAATTAATAGAAACAAATGAAATAATTAAAGAATCATATGATGTAGATATTCATATGATTCTTTCTGATGAAATAATAGAATTAGATAAAATGATAGATGAATTTGAAATAAAAACACTTTTATCTAATGAATTTGATGGTTCTAATGCATTAATAGAAATTCATCCTGGAGCAGGTGGCACAGAGTCACAGGATTGGGCAGATATGCTATCCAGAATGTATTTTCGTTATGCAGAATCGCACAATTTGAAAACGCAGATTATTGATTATCAACCTGCAGATGATGCTGGCATTAAATCAATTAGTTTTATAATTAAAGGAAAGAATGCATATGGTTTTTTAAAATCGGAAAAAGGCGTTCATCGTTTAGTAAGAATTTCTCCGTTTGATTCAAATGCAAGAAGACATACATCATTTGCAAGCGTTGATGTTGTGCCTCAAATTGAAGGGGAAATAGATATTAAAATTGAAGAAAAAGATTTAAGAATAGATACTTATAGATCACAAGGCGCAGGTGGACAGAATGTTAATAAAACAGATTCTGCAGTTCGTATAACACATATCCCAACAGGTATTGTAGTATCTTGTCAAGTAGAAAGATCTCAAATTCAAAATAGAGAAATCGCGATGAATTTATTAAAATCAAGATTATATCAAAAAGAAGTAGAAGAAAAGAAAAGACAATTAGAGGAAATAAGAGGAGAGCAAAAAAATATTGAATGGGGTAGCCAAATTCGTTCGTACGTATTTTGCCCATATACTTTGGTAAAAGATCATCGTACATTATTTGAAACCGGTGATGTTCATGGAGTATTAGATGGGAATATAGATAGTATAATAAGTGCATATTTAAAATGGGAGGTAAAACAAAATGGGTAAGATCTTTAAATTTAAAAAACCAACAAAAAACGATGTAATAAACGAAATAAAAAATGCATTATTAGTAATGGTTGGGACATTTGTTTTAGCGTTAGGTACAGAATTATTTATTATCCCTTCTGGACTAGATACTGGGGGGCTTTCTGGTATTGCTGTTTGTTTTAAATATGCTGGATTTCCTTTTGAGCCGGAATTAGTAATTACTATTTTAACATGGTTATTATTCTTTTTAGGATTAATTGTATTAGGGTGGCAATTTTCCGTTAAAACCCTCATATCTACTATATTTTATCCGGTTGCTTTATATTTTATAAAGTACTTATCTAGCGTTTTTCCTTGGCTTTTAGTAACTAATTCTGAATCTCTAAAAGTATTGATTGATGGGCTAGGAGAAGTTACTATTACTGCTTTAGTTCCACTATTATCAGCAGTATTTGGTGGCGTATTTGTTGGAGCAGGATGCGCGATTACATTTTTAGGTGGTGGATCTACTGGAGGAGTTGATATTATCACTTTTGTTTTATGTAAATATATTAAAGCATTGAAATCATCAGTCAGCTTCTTTATGATTGACGCAATAATTGTTGTAGTTGGTTTCTTCTTTATGAAGGATATCGTTTTATGTTTAGAAGGTGTATTATCTGCGTTTATTGCTGCTATAGTCATTGATAAACTCTTCTTAGGATCATCAAAATCATTTGTTGCAAATATTGTTACTGAAAAATATGAAGAAATTACAAAGGATATTATTGAAAAATTAGATCGAACAACTTCTTTAGTAGATATTCAAGGAGGATATACTAAAGAATCAAAGAAAATGATTATGTTTTCTTTTTCTATGCGCGATTACTCAACTTTAATTGCAATTGTAAGTAAACACGATAAGAGAGCATTTATGACGATTAGTAAAGCTCATGATATATCTGGAGAAGGTTTTACTTTTAAGCCATCAGATAAAATTGAAAAAGAGGATATTGAAAAGGAATAATATTATATGGGTGAAAAAGAAGTATTAATATTATCAGTTATTTTTCTAATCATTAGTATTGTTGTTTTAGTAATTGTATCAATTCTAATTAAAAGAAACAAAAATTATCGAAATCATATTATTAGCGAATTAGAGAAAAATAGTTATTTATATTATCAAGAACTAAAGTTATTAGATAATGAATATTTCCCTTTTTTTGCAGAACATGCTTCCGGCATCATCTCTTCATATAAATCAAAGGGGGAAATAGATTGCTTATCGAATGTATCTGTAAAAAAACACTATAAATTTGTTAAAGATAAGATAATATATATTGTTAATAATAATCTTCATTATCCTTTAGAAATTGTTATAATAAATGAAAGAAAATATATTAAATTATCAAGAGATATTAAGACAATAGAATTATTAGTTTCTTTTGAAAAACCATCGCATTTTCTCGCTAAATACGCGGTAAAATATGTAAATAATAGTTTCAAGTTAGAATTAATTGAAGAAGGTGACAACAATGAATAATGAAGATATTTATGTAAAAAGAATGAACGATAGAATTAAGACAATGAAAAGAAAATCAGTAATATCAATTTTATGTTGTACAGTTTCTTCTTTAGTTGTAGGATTAGGCGTAGGTTTTATAACAGGAAATAAATTAGAACAAAGTAAACAATCTCCTGAGATGGTAGAATTTTTAAAGTTTTATGATTATTTTAAGAATAATTATTATCAAGATGTTGATGAAAGAACTTTAATAGATGGACTTTATTATGGTGTTACAAATTCTGTAGATGATGATTTTACATTTTATACAAGTACTGCGAATAATGAAAAGCAAGACCTTTCTACAAGCGGATATGGATTTGGATTTTCAAGAGTAGTTTATTATGGTGATGTATTATTAGGACAAGTGATGAGAAACTCTCCTGCTGCGGAAGCGGTAATAAAAACACTTGATGGAAAAGATACTGGTTTATTTGGACTAAAACCTGGAGATATTATTACTAAAGTTAGAGAAGTGGGGGAGGAGGACTATTATGTTTTTAAAGAACATAATTATTCTAATTGGTCTTCAGCTTTTGTTGGTGAAAAAGATACACAACTAGAATTTTATTTTACTAGAGGAGATAAGCAATATACATCTACTATTACTAGAGGTAGATATAATCAAGATAAAGTCACTTTAGTTGACTATGATATTGATTCAAATTATAAATATGCTATTTTTGATGTTAATTCATTTTTAGGATTAACTAGTAGTGGAGAAACTACCCCACAAGCAGAATTAAATAGTTATCTAGAAAAAACAATATTTAATAGAACAGATCACTTAAATGAACTTACAATCGATTTAAGAGATAATGGTGGAGGATATGTTGATAATTTCAGGGGATTAGTTGGCTTATTCACAGATAATGTAACTGCAGGCTATTATTTATATCAAGATGGTACATATTATGCTTTAAACACCTTTGATGATGGTGGAGTCAATTATTCAAGTAAAATTGATCATTATACTTTAATTGTTAATGAAGGCACAGCTTCTGCAGCGGAATCGTTTGTATTAGCAATGCAAGATATTTTTAAAGATAAGGTTGATGTTTTTGGTGAAACAAGCTATGGGAAAGGAATTGCACAGAATTTCTACCAAGTCATGGATGATGGATCAATGGTTCGTTTTACTTTTGCAAAAGTTTGTTCTCCAGATAAACGCTGCATCAATAAAGTAGGTATTGTTCCAAAAGAAGAAAACTGCGCTAGTTATAGAAGCATCCAAGATGATGAAATATATTATTTATGGAGAAATCATATAGAATCTGTAAATAATAATGATCAATTATCAGAAAAAGAAAAAGCTGCAATTAAAACAAGAATAGAATTATTAACCAGTAAAGAATTCAAAACTTTTGATGATGCACTTCTTTTCTTCCAAGAAGGGTATAAATTAGAAAAAACAGGCGTTTTTAACGAAAAAACAGCGAATAAACTAAATGATTTGTTCTTTGATTATTATCATACATATAAACCAACAAATATATATACTTCCTTTGTTATGGGAAATAATGAAGAATATGATATATACAGTCCAACTCAAATGAATTGTGTAAAAAAACAAATTAATTTATTACTTGGAACATCATTTTACTCTTTCTCACAAGCAGTTCTAGCATTCCAAGATGCAAATGGATTAAGTGATAAAATGGGATTATATGATTATGAAACATCCTATTTATTACAAGGAAAAATGTATGATGAAAGATTAATAAAAGAAGCTTCTGTACTTGAAGAGGTTAAAACTAGATATGGAAAATAGAAAATTTAAATTAGTAACACATTATTTTCCTACTGGTGATCAGCCTGAAGCGATTGATCAATTAGTAAAGGGGATAAAAGAAGGGAAAAAGTATCAAGTTTTGTTAGGAGCGACAGGTACAGGAAAAACATTCACTGTTTCTAACGTTATTGAAAAAATTAATAAACCTACTTTAGTTTTGGTTCATAATAAAACTTTAGCAGGCCAACTTTATGCTGAATTTAAAGAATTATTTCCTGAAAATAGAGTAGAATATTTTGTTTCGAACTTCGATTTTTATCAACCAGAAGCATATATGCCTGCTACGGATACATATATAGAAAAAAATGCTCAAATGAATGATGAAATTGAAATTATGCGATGCTCGGCAATTAATTCGGTTTTAGAAAGAAGTGATACAATAGTTGTAGCCTCAGTTGCAAGTATTTATGGATTAACTGACCCAGATGAATATCGAGATTTAGTATTCGTTATTCATGTTGGTGAAGAAATAGATAGAAAATCAATAACAAAAAAATTAATTGCAAGTCAATATGTAAGAAATAATATGACTCTAAGTAGCGGATCTTTTAGATTTGTTGGAGATGTTTTAGAAATAGTAACTCCAACTGCAAGAGATCACGTTTTAAGAATTGTTTTAGATGAATGGGATGTCATTGAATCAATTAATGAAGTTGATCCATTAACAGGAGAATTATTCCATACATATAATGAATTGCCTATTTTCCCTTCTCATGACCATGCATCTGGACAAAATGTAATAAAAAAAGCAGTTGATTCGATAAGAAAAGAATTAGTAGAAAGGTTGAATTTTTTTCATGAGAACGGAAAACTCTTAGAAGAAGAAAGATTAGACCAAAGAACTAGATATGATATAGAACAATTATTAGAATTTGGGTTCTGTTCGGGTATTGAGAATTATTCAAGACACATTGATGGTCGTAAACCAGGTGAGACCCCATATACTTTATTTGATTATTTTCCTAAAGATTTTCTTTTGATTGTTGATGAATCTCACGTTTCATTTTCTCAGGTAAGAGGAATGTATAATGGTGATAGATCTAGAAAAGAAACATTAGTTGAGTATGGTTTTAGATTACCTTCTGCTTTAGATAATAGACCTTTAAATTTTGAAGAATTTGAAAATAAGATTAATCAAGTGATATGCACATCTGCAACTCCAGGAGATTATGAATTATCTAAAACAAATGGAGAGGTAGTTCAACAAATTATCCGACCTACTGGCTTAGTTGATCCTCAAGTTGAAGTTAGAAATGTAATAAATCCAGTATATGATTTGATTGGAGAATTAGATAAAGTTATTGAAAGAAAAGAAAGAGTAATGGTTGTTACTTTAACAATTAAAGATGCGGAAAATTTAACTGCATTCTTAAAAGAGAAAGGATATAAAGTAGCTTATTTACATAATGAAACAAAAACTTTAGAAAGATTACAAATAATCTATGAATTAAGAAAAGGGAAATATGATATATTAGTTGGAATCAATTTGTTAAGAGAAGGATTAGATATTCCTGAAGTAAGTTTGATTTCTATTTTAGATGCTGATAAAGAAGGCTTCTTAAGAAGCGAAAGATCGTTAATTCAAATTATTGGTAGAGCTGCTAGAAATGCTAGAGGCAAAGTAATAATGTATGCAAATAGAATAACCGATTCTATGAAAGGTGCAATTACTGAAACAAATAGAAGAAGAGCAATTCAAGAAGAATATAATAATAGAAATGGTATTATACCTCAAACAATTATTAAACCTATTACTCCTCCAATTAAAGTTAAAGATGACGCTTTTAACGTAAAAACTGATAGTGCAAAGTTAACTAGAAAAGAAAAAGACAATAGAATAAAAGAAGTTGAAAAAGAAATGAGAGAAGCTGCTCGTCAATTAGATTTTGAAAAAGCTGCAATGCTTAGGGATATATTGTTTGAATTAAAAGGAGAGTAAATCGCTCTCTTTTTCAATATGAAATCTCTTTCATAATTTATTCTTATTTAATAAAGAGTAAAATAGGTATGGAAGGAGAACTTTTAAGATGAATTTTATATTTATATCACCCAATTTTCCTAAATCATATTTTAATTTTTGTAAAGAATTAAAAAACAATGGAGTAAATGTGTTTGGTATTTCTACAGATAGTTATGATAGTTTATCAAACGAATTAAAAGAATCGATGGTAGAATATTATCGTGTTGATGATATGCAAGATTATTCACAAATGTATAAGGCGGTTGCCTATTTTGCTTTTAAATATGGAAAAATAGATTATATTGAATCAAATAATGAATTTTGGCTTGAACAAGATGCAAAACTTAGAACAGATTTTAATGTCATCACAGGAAAAAAAGATAATGAAATCCAATATTTTAAATCAAAAGAAGCAATGAAGAAGTACTATCAGTTAGCAAATATAAAAACAGCTAGATATCATATTCCTTCAACTTTTGAAAAAGGATTGGAATTTGTTAATCAAGTAGGTTATCCAGTAATTGTTAAACCAGATAATGGTGTAGGAGCATATAATACTTATAAGATTAATAATGAAGAGGAGTTAAAAGATTTTTATTTTAAACATTTTCCACCAATTAAATATATTATGGAAGAGTTTATTTATGGAGATTTAATATCTTATGATGGAATAACTAATGATAAAGCAGAACCAATTTTTTCATCAAACGAAGTATTTCCTGATCCAGTTATGAATGTTGTTAATGAAAGACTCGATTGCTTTTATTATTCCAATAAAGAGATGCCAGTTGATTTAGAAGAAGCAGGAAAAAGAGTATTAAAAGCCTTTGATGCGTTTAATAGATATTTTCATTTAGAATTCTTTAGATTATCTAAAGATAAAATAGGACTAGGTAAAAAAGGAGATATTATTGGTTTAGAAGTTAATATGCGTTGCCCTGGAGGATATACACCAGACATTATCAATTTCTCTAAGAGTGTTAACACATATAAAATATGGGCAGACTCTATGGTATTTCATAAATCAGAAGTTGATCAAACATTAACTAAATTCTATTGTTGTTATTATGGAAGAAGAGACGAAAAACAGTATCTCCATTCTGATTTTGAAGTATGCGAAAAATATCGTCATGCAATAAAAATGTATGATAGACTTCCAGATGTTTTAGCAGGAGCTATGGGAAATAATTTCTTTGTAGCAAATTTTAATACGAAAGAAGAGATGGAAGAATTTTATAATTTTTGTTCAAAAAGAATTTAAAAAATTACAGTTATTTATAACTGTGTTTTATGAAAAAAAGATTTTTAAAAAAACGAAAAAAAGTAGTTGACAAATTATTTTTATTTGTCGTAATATTATATCACTCACCTCAAAAAACTTGACTTGAGTAGCATTGAAAAATCGCAAGATAAATTAATGCGTAAAAATTTATACATTTATGTATAAATTGAAAAAGTAAGAAAATTTCATAAAAGAAAAGCTTACAAATAACTATTCGCGAGAATAGAATTCACGATTCTTCTTCGGAGGAAACTGAAATAAAATACCGTTCCCAAAGACAGTATTAATATTTCAGTAATATAGCGCGAGCAATATTGAAGTGATAGCAAATAAGTAACCCTAAACGGAACTTTGATGCGTGGTAAAGAGAAATCGAATACCATGGCTAAGCGAATCCAAAAGATTTGAATACGCCGAAAGATAATACCTGGTTGTAAAATCAGAAAGTGATCTAATGATAAGGAGTAATCCGATTCATGCGAAAGAGACTTAGTTAAGTTAAGCAATTAACTAGACTAAAGGATCCTAGTAGTTGTGGAGATGAATTGAAAGAAACATCATGCCAAGGGGAATCCATTAATGAAGTGATGGACGAAACAAAAGCGAAGGTTATCCATAAGGAAAGACCCACCACAAAAGTAAAAAACAGTTTGTTGAAACTGTAAGATGCGTAGTGAAAGGTATTAAAAGTATACTTAACTATGGTTAACTGATTATAAAAAATCAGCGACGCCGAAGGCATGGGCCATCTGTGAAGAAGGAACCGCCTATATGAAGGAAGTGGAAGCATTTCCAACATGAAGCTGTTGTCACTTAGGTGGATTAAGTTAATACTTAAAACCATTAAAAGGGACTATGGTAGCTGCGAACTAATATTGAAAAATATTAGTGATTGAGAGGGACAGATAGTAATATCAAGAAATCGAGAGAAGGTTATCCGCAAGGAAAGACCCAGCGCAGTAGCAAAAGGAAGATTTATCTTCCGGCTGTGCAGTTCCCAAGGTTCTTGTGAAAGAACTCTTAACACTGTGACGGAACCTACTTCGTAAGAAGTAAGTATGTCGACGCGATACACGTAAGTGTTGAACTATATCTGAGAGAAATCTTAGACGAAAGAAAGGAAACCCAAATGGGTGCATTAAGCGGATGCTTGAGTCATTCCAAGAGGAGGAGCCGGACTATATTTTATTAATAGGCAACCGTAAGGTTGTTTTTTCTTTACTATTTAGTATCTTAGTGATATTATGAGTAAGCACAAAGGTGCATATAATATTTATATGGGGATGTTCCGGTTTCGACGGGGCAGGCAGGGTATAAAACGCAGTCGGGTGGACACCGTTAATAACCAAACAAAAATATCTGGCAACAGACAAACATTATCTTTCGCAGCTTGCTAATTAAGCCACTAAATGTGTCCCTATAGTTGGGATGGAAAGCATCACATCGGTATGGGTCTCTTGGATCGAATGTGGTGTAACGAAAAGAGAATAAGATTCTATGATTCATATAAATAGAATTCGAAAATCTTATATGATAGTAAAAGTTAGATTCGTTAATTAATCTTAGCTTTTATGAAATTTGCTAGTTAACTAAACTGTAGTGGGTTATATGTGGCTTGTTTCGGACAGGAGTTCAATTCTCCTCATCTCCACCATATTGAAAGAACCAGATTGATACAATGTGTCAGTCTGTTTTTTTATGGGTTCAAATCCCGCCGTCTATAGTTTTGTTTAAGAATTTAGGCTCCAGGAGTGATTTTTGGTTAAATTCCTTAGAGCCTTTTTTTGTTGATGTAGATGCAGTGGTGACGAAAGGTGACGATAGATGACGAAAGGTGACGATAGGTTGTTAATAAAAAAATACAAAGAAAATGCAGTCAATAAGTTGATTATTTTAGCGCTTTGCGCTATAATTTTGTTATCAAATTTAAAGGAGTATATTATGATAAAAATTGAAGATAAATCACTTGAATATTCTAATGCTTGGGAACAGGCAATTTAATGCTTGAGAACACCCTTAAAAAATTACTAAAATTTAATGCTTGAGAACAGTATGAAAAGAAGCTAGATTTTGACATCTAACTTCTTTATTTTTCAAATTATTTTGCT
>JAQXGN010000051.1 GCA_029006735.1 Caryophanales bacterium | reverse complement strand
AATTTTACTGCCTATTTACAAGGCTTCTCTGATAATGTCAAAGACATAATTGCACGTTTTGAGTTTGATAAAGAAATCTCAAAGATGACTGAAAACGATCTTCTTTTCACAATTATTACTGAGTTTAACTCAAAGAAAGCGGATATGTCTCCAAACGTTATGACATCACAAGACATGGGCTATATCTTTGAAGAGCTTATTAGAAAATTTAGTGAATCTTATGATGAACAAGCTGGAGCTCATTTCACCAGTAGAGACATTATTTATTTGATGACTGAATTACTTGTTGCTCCT
Source organism: Caryophanales bacterium (assembly GCA_029006735.1). Taxonomy (GTDB): domain Bacteria; phylum Bacillota_I; class Bacilli_A; order RFN20; family CAG-449; genus UBA3210. The sequence goes on along the minus strand of JAQXGN010000051.1, from coordinate 3,290 downwards.
GAAAAGAAAGAGATTGCTGAAAAAGGGTGCAACAAGACAGCTTACGATATGACTATGGGAACATCTCAGATGCTAGCATGTCTTGATGAGAAACTTAAAGAAATAAACGAAAACGCTCATTTAATGTGCTTCGGCCAAGAGTTCAATCCAGAAACATACGCTATTGCTAAATCTGATATGCTCATTAAAGGTGGTAATGCTGAAAACATGAAGTTTGGTGATACTCTAAGCAATGATAAGTTTGAAGGAACTACATTTGACTTCATTATAAGTAATCCTCCATTTGGAATAGACTGGAAAAAAGAAAGAGAAGCAGTAGAAAAAGAGGCAAAGCTTGGATATGACGGAAGATTTGGTCCTGGCTTACCTGGTATTTCCGACGGTCAATTGCTATTCATGCTTAATGGTATTAAGAAATTAAAGAAGGGTGGAAGAATGGCTATTATTCAAAATGGATCTTCTTTATTTACAGGCGATGCAGGTTCTGGCCCTTCAGAAATTAGAAAATATATCATTGAAAATGACATGCTTGAAGCAATTATTCAGCTTCCTAATGACCTTTTCTATAACACAGGTATTGCAACATATATTTGGCTAGTAACAAAAAACAAACCAAATTATAGGCTTGGTACGGTTCAATTGATAGATGCGTCAAAATGCTATGTAAAAAGAAGAAAAAATATTGGTTCTAAAAGAGTTGATTTAGATGATGAATGTATTGAATTAATCATGGATGCTTATTGTAATTATGATAACGGTGTATTTAAGTTGCCAGCAAACGAGCAAACTCAAGTAGAATCTAAAATATTTGATAATGCATATTTTGGCTATACAAAAGTAACAGTCGAAACAGCGAGTAAAGATGAAAAAGGAAGTTATATCCTTAAGAAAGGAAATAAAGTTCCTGTTAAAGGAGCAACTGATACAGAGATTATTCCATTAATTGACAATATAGATGACTATTTCAAAAAGAATGTTCTCCCATATAATCCAGATGCTTTCATGGATAGAAGCAAAGATAAAATCGGTTATGAAGTTCCATTTACTCGTATTTTCTACAAATTTGAAGAACCAAAAAGCTCTGATGAAATCTTTAAAGAAATAAAAGAACTTGAAGCAGAAGAAACAGAATTAATGAAGGAGTTGTTTGGAAATGAATAATGAGATTCTAGGAAACAAATGGGCTTCAACATCAATTAAAAGATGTTGTATTTCTTCTTTTTCTGGAGGAACACCAGATACCACAATTTCTAAATACTGGGATGGAGATATTCCATGGATTGCTTCAGGGATGTGTCATGATTGCAACATCATAAAAGCAACTAGAAACATTACTATTGATGGCATGAACAACAGCTCCACAAAATTAATCCCTCGAAATACACCTGTTATTGCAATGACTGGTGCAACTTGTGGAAATACCGGATATTTAACATTTGATTCGTGTGCAAATCAATCAGTTTATGCTTTTATAACTAATCAATCACTTCTTTTGCCTAGATATGTTTTTTATTCGCTACAAGCAATCAGAGATTTTATTATTATGCAACAAACAGGAGGCGCACAAGGAGGAATAAGTGGGGAAAAATGTAAAAATTTTCCTGTTCTCCTTCCACCACTAGATGAACAACATAGCATAGTGGAAACTTTAGATATAAAAATCTCTCAAATTGACAAGTTAATCGCTAATCAAGAAAAACAAATAGAGAAGCTAAATGAATACAAACAATCTATTATCACTAAAGCAGTCACTAAGGGATTAGATCCTAATGTTGAAATGAAAGATAGTGGAGTTGAGTGGATTGGAAAAATACCTGTAAAATGGAGCACAATAAAAATCAAATTCACATCATGGCTTAAAGGAAGAATTGGTTGGGATGGTTTGAAATCTACTGAGTTTATTGATGATGGTCCATATTTAATTACAGGAACCGACTTTGCAAATGGGGAGATAAACTGGAGCACATGCGCGCACATATCAGAAGCCAGATATGATGAGGACGAATTATTGCATATAAAAGAAAACGATCTTTTAATCACAAAAGATGGTACCATTGGCAAATTAGCAATAGTTAGAAATTGTCCTGAAAAAGTATCTCTCAATAGTGGTGTGATGATAATTCGTAGTTTAAATGTTTTTGATTATTTAGATAAATATTTGTACTATATTTTGCAGTCAAATCAATTTTATATTTGGTATGAATTAAGTCAAAGTGGGAATAGCACTATTAAACATTTGTATCAAGGACAATTTTATAATTTCGAATTTTCATTTCCTGAAATTTCTGAGCAAAATGAAATTGCTTTATATTTAGATAAAAAATGTAATGAAATAGACTCATTAATAAATTTAAAAAATAAAAAAATCGAAAAGCTTCAAGAATACAAAAAATCATTAATTTATGAATATGTAACTGGAAAGAAGCAAGTAGTATAAAGGAGGTAATGATTATGGCTATTAATACATCAGAAAGACAATTTGAAAGCGACATTGAAGCAGCATTTTTAAAAGAAGGTTATAGACAAGTTTCACCTACTTTATATGATGCAACAAATGCTGTGTTCCCAGAAATTTTAAAAGAATTTATCTCAACTACTCAACCAAAAGAGTGGGCTAGATATGAAAGATTTTATGGTTCAAGAGCAACTGAAAAACTTGTTAGAAGATTTAATGAAACAGTAGAAGCTCGAGGTGTACTAGATGTAATGAAGAATGGCATCGAAGACATGGGCATTAAGCTTAAACTTTGTTATTTCAAGCCTGAATCTTCATTAAACCAAGAACTCATTATTCTCTATAAAAAGAACATTTTAGGTGTAACTCGTCAATTTAAGTATTCGAACTTAAATAATAATAGCGTTGATATGGTTATTTCCATCAACGGTGTGCCTTTATTTGCTTTTGAATTAAAAGATCAACTTAAAGGACAGGATTATCTTAATGCTATCCAACAATGGAAAGAAGATAGAGATCCAAAAGAGCTATGCTTTAAATTTAATTCTCGTTTTTTAGCATATTTTGCAGTTGATCTTTATGAAGTATGGATGACTACAGAATTAAAAGGCGATAGCACTCATTTTGTTCCATTTAACCAAGGTTCTGAAGGCCCTGGAAAAGCTGGTGGAGCAGGAAACCCAATAAAGGATGGTTATATTACCTCTTATTTATGGGAGACAGCTTTTGCTCCTGATTCAACCTTAGATTTGATTGGAAAATTCATCACTGTTGATGAAGCTAAAAAAGAATGGTTTGTTAATGGAGTAAAGAAGAGTGAAACAGTTAGAAGAAT
>JAQXGN010000050.1 GCA_029006735.1 Caryophanales bacterium | reverse complement strand
TCTCCTGCATATATTCGCTTTACTGCTTGGATTTTGAATCCTTCTAAATATTCATTGCATTTCATTTTTGCTTCTCCTCCTGACTTTATTCTATTTCAAGAGGTTTTTTGGTTCGAGTCTGGAAATCTTTTACGTTTACTTCAATGTGCTGAAAAGCACATTTTTTAATTGTTATGGCTTAAATAGAATTTCCTATATAATCAAAAAAGGGTGTTAGAAACTTTTTAGTTTCTTAACAGCCCCTTGAGTTTTATCATTGGTGGAGCTGAAGAGGATCGAACTCTCTACCTCCTGAATGCAAATCAGGCGCTCTCCCAGGTGAGCTACAGCCCCAATAAAATGGTCGGGAAAACAGGATTCGAACCTGCGACCCCCTGTTCCCAAAACAGGTGCACTACCAAGCTGTGCTATTTCCCGATATAATGGCGCGCTAAGCAAGAGTCGAACTCGCAACCTTCAGATTCGTAGTCTGACACTCTATCCAGTTGAGCTATTAGCGCATGCTTAATTAATATACTTTAAATTATTACATAATTCAAGTTTTTTTACTCAACTTTTTTAAAAGTTTGATGGAGGCTCCTAACGGATTCGGACCGATGGTCACTGAGTTGCAGTCAGTTGCCTTACCAACTTGGCTAAGGAGCCATAACTCACATCAAGCGTATATTATTATAACGAAGCTTTTTCGTTATTTCAATTAAAATTATTAGTAAAATTTAAAAATTATTACTTTTTTGCTTTTTTGGATTTTTTTAGTATCTAATTATCATTATTTCTATTTCTTTTTCCTTTAAATATTATTTTAAATAATATAAAATCATTAAGGGTAGAAATATGCAGACGATTTTAAGTGTACAAGATATGACATTTAATTTTCCAACAGAAGATATTTTTGATGGAATATCTTTTAATGTTTATGAAAAAGATCGTCTAGCGATTATTGGTCACAATGGATGTGGAAAAACTACATTGATAAAATTAATTTTAGGTCAAGAAAATCCAAATAAAGGGAATATTGCTTTATCTAAATCAATCTCTGTGGGTTATCTTTCTCAAGAAGTTATTTCTGATATTAATCATACTTTATATGAAGAGGCATTATTAGTTTTTGAAGATACAATTAAACTTGGAAAAGAATTAGAAAAAATGGAGTTGGAGATTACTAAGAATCCTTCGGATTATCATTTAATTGAAGAATATGGAAAAAAACAACATAAGTTTCAAATCAATAACGGATATGATTATCCATATCTTATTGATATGATGTTAACTAAATTTGGATTTAAAAAAGAGGAATTCTCTCGCCCAATATCTTCTTTTTCTGGTGGAGAAAAAACAAAGATGAGTTTTGTTAAATTATTATTAACTAAACCAGATTTATTAATTCTTGATGAACCTACTAACCACTTAGACTTATCGACAATTGAATGGTTAGAAACATTTTTATTATCTTATGAAGGAACAATTATTTTTGTCTCTCATGATCGATATTTTATTAATTCGTTAGCTAATAAAATTGTTGAAATTGAGAATCATCAAATAACACAATATAAGGGTAACTATGATTTTTATATTCAAGAAAAAAGAATTAGATATGAAAATCAATTAAAACAATTTAATATTCAACAAAAAGAAATCGCACGCATGCAAAGATTTATTGAATATTTCCGTTATAAGCCTCGATTTGTATCACGTGTTCATGACCGAGAAAAGAAATTAGAACATATGAAAAAAATAGATAAGCCTTTAGGTGAAGAAAAAGCTATTTCTATCCACTTTAAAGGTGAATCTTTAGAAGGAAAGAAAATAATAGGTTTTGAAAATGTTTCAATTGGTTATTCAATTGATCAACCATTAGTAAATGATATTAATGCATTAGTCCTTGGGAAAGATCGTCTTGCTATTATGGGAGATAATGGCACTGGTAAAACAACTTTATTAAAATGTATTATGCAAGAAATGAAGGTATTATCTGGTCATATTGAATACTATCGATATTCAAAAATTGGCTATATTGATCAACATCATCTAGATATTAATGGAAGTCAAACTTTAGTAGAAGAAATGATGAATAGTTTTCCATCAATGGGAGAAAAAGCAATTTATAATCATCTAGGTAAATTTAATTTCCATGATGATGACTTTTTTAAAACACTAGATATGTTATCTGGTGGAGAAAAAATGCGTTTATTACTCGCGAAAATTATTTTAAAAGAATATGATGTTCTTTTATTAGATGAACCTACTAACCACCTTGACCTATTAACTAAACAAGCCCTCATTAAAGCATTAGATGAATATGAAGGAACAATTATCTTTGTTTCCCATGATCGTTTTTTTGTTGATGAGATTGCTAATAAAGTTTTGTATTTTACTAATCATTGTTCTTATTATCATGATGGTAATTATCAAACATTCAAAGAATTAGAGAAACAATTATTTAATTGTGAAATTGTTCAAGATAAAAAGCAACCTCCAGTAATTAAAGAAAAAAAGAATTATATTTCTACTAGTAAATTAGAGGAAAAGATAAAAAGACTAGAAAAAAGAATTAAAGAATTGATTGAATCACAGTTTTTAGAGGAAGTATATACAGATTCTAAAAAAATGAAAGAAATTGATTTAGAAATAGAAAATAGTAAAAAAGAGCTAGAGTCTTTAGAAGAAGAATATATATTAAGAGGATAAGCTGTGATGAAAAGTCGCAGCTTTTCTTTTTAAGTTTCTTTAAGAAACCTTTTTCTTGAAAAATTATAAAATATACTGTTCGTGAGATAAACAAAGAAGGAACATTTATTAAGTAAGAGAATACATTTATAAGCATAAGGAGGGAAATATATGAAAAAAATGCTTAAGAGAAAATCCCTCTATAGAGGTCTTACCGTATTAAGTGCTTTCTTACTCGGTGTTACTATCTATAGTGGAGAAGTTTTTGAACCAAATAAAAAGATTATTACAATGACAATTGAACAAAAAGGGGATTTTTTAAATGTTTATATTCTTAATTATTTGATCGGAAAGCGTAAATTTAAGGAAGGAAGATTAATTTCTACAAAACCAAATAGTAAAAATATACATGGATTTGATACAAAATCGATGGAAATTATTGACAAGAAATATAATGGACAAATTAATTATTATACGTTTGATGATGTATTTCATCTAAATATGTACTTATTAAAATAAAAATGGACAGTAAGATTATCTTGCTGTTTTTTTAGAAAAAAACTAGCCAAATTAATGACTAGTTTAAATTTATTATTTATTTGAATTTAAAGAATCAAAGTATTTATTGACAACTCCATTAAATTCATTCCATAATTCATCGTCTTTTTCTTTTCCAGCAAATCCGATTTCTTTCCATTCTTTACGTAATTCTTTAACTTTAGATATTTCTTCATGTGTGAAATCACTATTTGCTAAAAGAATTCTTGCTCTTTTAATTAAATCTTCTTTTTTTGCTACTCGTTCAATGAATTGTTTTTGTTTATCTTTGAAGTATGCTTCTTTTTTGACATAGAAGGCTTTTCTAATTTCGTTGAATTCATTCCATAATTCATCATCATCTTTTTTACCAGCAAAACCAGAATTTTTCCATCTTGCCATTAATGAATCAAATCTTGAACTTGCTTCTTTTATATTTTCAAGTTCTAAAGCTTCTTTTGCCTCATTAATTAATGCAACTTTTGCTTCTTTACTTGCTTTATATGCTGCTCTTAAACCATCAAAATATGCTTGTCTTTTTTCATTGAATTCATCTTTAATTCTTTTGAAATCGCCCCATAATTCATCATCTTGTTTTTTTGAACAATGAGGTAATCCTTTAAATTCATTAAAGATTACATTCATATCATCAGATGCTTTTTTGAAATTAGTTGTATTTAATAGGTCATTAGCCTTTAATACTAAAGCTTTCTTTTGTTCATAAATTGAACCAAATATTGATTCTTTACGAGTTTTTAATTCGTTTAAATATTTTGCGAGTTCATCTTTTGCATCTTTATCTGCTAATGTATCTTCCTCTTTATTTAAAAACTTATTTATTTCTTTTTCTAAAAAATTAACTTCTTTACTTTTTGAAGAGATATCTTCTACCTCTAGTAATTCCTTAGCTTTATTAATTAATTCATCTTTAGTCATATTAGACCTCCTACTACTAGATTATATTATAAAATGTTTTTCTATAAAAGTTTAACATTTTTTTTAATATTCTTTTATTTGATATAAAAAAATTGATATATTAAATAACTTAAAAGAAGTTTAATTTTTACTTGAATGAAGAACACAATAATGGTAATATATTAATGCTTTTAGGAGATGATAGTATGTTAATTGATGAAATCAAAAAAGCAAAAATGGTTGCAATGAGAGAAAAAGATTTCGATGCAAGAAAAGTTTATGATGTCATTGTAAATAAATATTTACTTCTTTCTATAGATTTAAAAGAGAAGGGTGTAACTATCCAAGATAGCGATATGATCTCAATTATGATGAAAACTCTAAAAGAACTTGCTGATGAAAAGGAAAACTACGCAAGAGCAGGAAGACAAGATTCTGTTGATTCAATTTCTCGTCAAGAAGAAGTTATAAGAAAATATATTCCAAAAATGCTTAATGAAGATGAAATTCGTTCAGAAATTGAAAAACTTGAAGATAAATCAATTCCTTCAATTATGAAACATTTCAAAATGAATTTCCAAGGGAAAGTAGAAATGTCATTAGTAAGTAAAGTCGCAAAAACTATTAAATAGTTTAGCGAAACTTTATTTAGGGGTGTAGTACAATGGTAGTACAACGGTCTCCAAAACCGCTGACGAGGGTTCGATTCCTTCTACCCCTGCCATCTTATGTAAATAGGTCTGATACAAAAATATCGGACTTTTTTTATGGAAAAATATAAGATTTCAATATAAAATTGTGTTTTTTTCTATCAAAATGGTTCGAACCGCTCGGCTTTGATGATCATCACATACTTGTTAAAATTTAAGCCTTTACACGATTTGCCTTAAGGGTGCTAAGATTTTTACACGATTACAAGCAAGGGTGCTAAAAATTACACGATTTAACACGATTTGATTTTTCTTGACTAATTATA
>JAQXGN010000049.1 GCA_029006735.1 Caryophanales bacterium | reverse complement strand
ATAACTCATATATGATATCTCCTGAACAAAGATATTATATAACGAAGAGGCAATTTCTTATAGATTTGTCTCTTTTTTACTAGAAGTCATCAAAAAAGAGGATGGAAACCTTATATTAGGTTTCTAAACATCCCCTTTTTTCTTTTTTCGTAAAAAAAATTAAAAAAAATTAATTTGAGTATTTACAAAAGGGAGTAAAGTGGTTATAATTTGAGTACAAGTGGAAGAAAATGGAGGACTTTATGAAGTTTTTAAGTGGTACTTATCAACATGCAACTGATGAAAAAAACAGAATCATATTGCCTGCACGCTTAAGAGAAGTAATAGGGAATACCGTTTTCATTAACTTGGGACTTGATAAATGTATTTCGATATATTCTGAAGAAGAGTATGAAAAAAAGGTAGAAGAAATTTCTGCAAGAAATGATTTTGAAAAAGGCATTAGAGAATTTAAAAGAATTTTCTTTGCAAATACATTTCCAGGCGAGATTGATAAACAAGGTCGTTTACCTTTACCAAAAAGTTTACTCGAAAAATGTGGGATCAAAAAAGATGTCTATGTTATCGGTAGCTTCGATCATATTGAAATTTGGGATAAAGAAGTATATGAACAAATTGAGTCAATGGGAGAAGCTTCTTACGAAACAAATGCTTCTTTATTTGCTAATAAAGGAGAATAATCTATGGAGTACAAACATATTCCAGTATTGTTAAATGAAACAATCGACGGATTAAACATTCACAAAAATGGAATATATGTCGATGGTACTTTAGGAAGAGGGGGACACTCAAGTGTTGTTTTATCGAAATTAGAGAATGGACATCTCTATTGTTTCGATCAAGACAAACAAGCAATTGAAGAGTCTCGACCTCGTTTAGAAAAAATCTCTAAAAATTTCACTTTAATTAATGATAACTTTGAAAATATGAAAGAAGACTTATCTAAATTAGGTGTTTGCAAAGTAGATGGCATTATGTTCGACTTAGGAGTATCTTCTGCACAATTCGATGAACAAGATCGAGGATTCTCTTATAGATTTGATGCAAGGTTAGATATGAGAATGAATCAAGAATCAAATATATCGGCTTATGATATAGTTAATTCTTATTCGCTAGAAGATTTAACTAGAGTCATTAGAGATTATGGTGAAGAGCCATTCGCTTATCAAATCAGTAAGCAAATCGTAAAAAAAAGAGAATCAAAACCAATCGAGACAACTTTCGAGTTAGTAGAGATTATAAAATCTTGCTTACCAATGAAAGTTCTAAAAAAGGTTGGGCATCCTGCAAAACAGACATTCCAAGCATTACGAATAGAAGTAAATAGGGAATTAGATGTTTTAAAGAAAGCATTAAAAGATGCAGCAGAATTATTAAATTCTCACGGTAGGTTATGTGTAATTACTTTTAATTCATTAGAAGATAGAATTGTAAAACAATTCTTTAATTCCTTAACTAAAAGTGAACCCACATCAAGATATCTTCCTCAACAAGAACAAACATTTGATTATTTCTTAGTAAATAAAAAGGTAATAATCTCTAGTGAAGAAGAACTTGAAAAAAATAATAGAGCAAAGAGTGCAAAACTCAGAATCTTAGAAAGGAAATAGCAATATGAAAAATAAACTTGAAAAAAGAAATCTTACTTCATTTGATTACAAAGCAAGAAAATTAGGTATTATTGGCGGAGTAATTATCATTTTATCTTTAGCTATTTTATTACCTTTAGCAACTTCTATTTCAAGTAGTAATGTTGCAATTGCAAATGAGATTCAAGAATTAAATGCTCAAATTGAGAAAAACGATTCCAAGCTTGAAAAAAAATAGGTGACAGAATTGTAATGAGATTAAGTTTTTTGCAAAAAATGTTAATCTTCTCAATATTAATCTTTGCTGTTACTATCATTGTGGTAAGCATACTTGATGCGACAATATTTAATATCAATAAAAAATTCTTATTATGGATATTTATTAGCGCAGGAATAATCGATGCAGGTATTATGATTATTTATCAAATATCAAATCGATTCAATTTGTTTCAAGGAAAAAAGAAAAGAAAATAAGGGAAACCTTATTTTTTTTTTATAATTTAAATTTGAATAAAAATTTTAAAGCATTAAAGGTAAATGAAAATAAAATAGATATTTTTTTTATTAAAAAAATAAGATTATATGATATACTAATTAAGGTGGTGTAATTCTATGAAAGATAAAAAGATGAAAAAACCTTCAAATGGTGAAAATAAACTATTTGGAAATGATGTGGAATGTTTATTAATTGGATTAATAATCATTTTGATTTCAATTATTGGATTATTGAATAAAGGTCCAGTTGGGCACTTTTTAACATATATTTGTGTATATTTATTTGGTGCATTTTACTTTTTATTATTTATTATAAGTTTTATCTTTGGTTTATATTTAATGATCAAGAAAAAAACACCACGCATTAGTATAAACATGAAGTTACTTGGATTCATTTTAGTATTTATCTCTGCATTAATTGCTTCAAGTGGAACTAGTGATTTAAAGTTTTCTCAATTTGTCGTCGTATTTAATCAACAATACATGGCAGATATTTCAGAAAAATTATTTGTTATTAATTCATTATCAAACATCGTAATTGTTGGTGGCGGATTTATTGGCTTTATGCTAAGAGCATTATTAAATACTTGTGTAACTCATATTGGTACAATGATTATTTGTATTGTTTTCTTTGTAACGGGTATTATTCTTTTATTTAAAGATGTATTTGCTTATATAATTCGCTTCTTTATGAATTTCAAGTGGCGTAAAGAGAAAAAATTAGAAGAAAGAAAAGTTGAACTTACTCCTAAAGAAGAAAAAAAGGAAACTTTAGATGAAGAAAAAGAAGATAAGAAAGTTGAAGTTAAAGAAGAAAAGGTTGAAGAAGCAAAGGATGAAGAAAATAAAATAGAAGACCATATCTTTGAAGAAGTTGAAGAATTATCTAGTCCAATTTCTTCAATGAATAGTTCATCTTTCTTTATTGATGACTTAGAATCGATTGATGAAGATACTAAAGTAGTAGAATTATTTGAAGAACCAAAAGAAGAGGAAGAAAAAGTCGAATCAATCATTAAAGATATTGAAGTTGAAGAATTAAATAAAGTTGATTCATTTAAAGAAGAAGACGAAGAACTTTTTGAAGAAAAAAAGATTGAAATTGAAGAATTAACTAATAATAATGAACCATTTATTAATCAAGTTGAAGAAGTAGAACCAATAAAGGAAGAACCAAAAGAAATAAAAGTACAAGAAAAAGTCAAAAAGAAACTTCCATATGTATTACCTCCATTAGATTTATTAAAATATCATCCATCAGAAGATACTCATTATGAAAATGAACGTGTTGCACAAGAAAGACTATTAAAAATTAATCGTACATTTGAAAATTTTAGAATTGGCGCACAAGTAATCTCGTATACAATTGGACCTAGTGTTACTAGATTCAATATTAAGATGAATGATGGAGTTAAAGTTAATACTTTAAATGGTGTAACAGATGATGTTTCAGTTGCTTTAAATGGTAATAAAACAGTTAGAGTTCAATTAGTTGTTGAAGGAAGAGATACTTCTTCAATCGAAGTAGGTAATGTGAAAGCTGATTCTGTATCATTTAGAGAATGTTATGAACAAATTAAAGACAAAAACAGTATTAAAGATCGTTTATTAATTCCATTAGGTAAAGATATTGAGGGTAAAGTAATTACAACTCATATGGATAGCCTTCCTCACTTATTAGTCGCAGGTACAACCGGTTCAGGAAAATCAGTATTTGTTAATACAATCATTACTACTTGGCTAATGAGAAATTCACCAGATGAATTAAAATTATTATTAGTTGACCCTAAAACTGTTGAATTTAAAAAATATCAAGGATTACCTCATTTAGTTTGTCCAATCATTACTACATCAAAAGAAGGTAATATCGCTTTAAAGAAAATGTGTGAAATAATGGATAAACGATATGAACTTTTATCTGATGTTGGTGCATCAAAAATTTCTGAATACAATGAAATGGCAGAAGAATTAAAACTGGATAAGTTGTCTAATATTGTCATTATTATTGATGAATATGCAGATTTCTTATCCGATCTTTCTTGTAAGAAAGAAATTGAAAGTAGCGTTCAACGTTTAGCTCAAAAAGCTAGAGCATGTGGTATTTATTTAATTATTTGTACACAAAGACCAACTACTGATGTTATTACAGGTACTATTAAAGCCGTTATTCCTTCAAGAATTGGTTTACTTGTTCCAACTGGAATTGATAGTAAAACTATCCTTGATAGTGTTGGTGCAGAATCATTACTTGGATATGGTGATATGTTATGTTTACTTCCAGGACATTCTTCTTTAGTTCGTGTTCAAGGTTCATATATTTCTAATTTAGAAATAAAAAATATTTGTGATTACATCCGTAATCAAAGAAGTGTTGAATATGATGAGGCATTCTTAAATTTGAAGACTCAAGGAGAAGTTGCAGGTAATATTGGCTCATCAGGAAGAAAAAAAGAATTAGATGTATTGCATGAACAAGTTAAAGCTCATGTTATTCGTACTAGAATTGCTTCAACAAGTAATTTACAATCTGAATTCAGTATTGGATATTCACGTGCAGATCATATCTTAAATTGTTTAGAAGATGAAGGTATTATCTGTCGAACAAAAAATGGCAATCGAAGAATAGTTATCGCAAAAGCAGAAGATTTAGATAACAATAATTAATTTTTTATAAGCGTTAAAGAAAATTATTTTCTTTAGCGTTTAATTATTTTATAGTATTACTAAATTAATTGAATTTATTGGAGGATATTATGGCAGATAGAGATATCAGCTTCAAAGCAACCTTAAAATCATTAGATAGAATTGAGGTGTTTATCCCAAAGAGATATAACTCGACGGGGAAAATGCATTTTTACCTATATGAGGATGGAGAATATGTACAAGAATTACATATTCGTTCTTATAGTGACTCAAGTAAAAATTATATCTTCCAATTAGATGAATTACCTAATTTAAAATTAGGTTCTACTTATGAACTTTTTGATGAAAGAAATGTAAATTTTCCAATAAATTGTTCTTTTTTATGCCGTATTGATTCATATATTGATAAATATGATTATAATGGTGAATTAGGTGCAATATATAATAAAAAACATACGATATTTCGCGTATTTTCACCTATTGCTTCTGAATGTAATGTTCTTTTGTATGATGAAAAAAACAATCGATGTATCGCTTCTAATATCATGAATAAAAATGAAGAAGAAGGGATTTTTGAAATCGATGTAGATGGTGATTTAGAAGGTATTAGTTATCTATATTTATTAAAGATAAATGGAGAATACATTTCATCTATTGATCCTTATGCTAGAAGTGTAACCAAGTATTCTCGTCGTGGGGTAATTATTGATTTAGAAAAAACAAAAATTGATTTAAATGAAGATAAATTAGATAAATTAGATTCATCTGTTGATGCGATTATTTATGAACTAAATGTCCGTGATATAACTTCTGAAATAGATAAAAATATACCTAATACAGGTAAATTTTTAGGATTAACATATGAAAATTTAAAGACAAAAAAAGGATTACCTATTGGATTAGATTATTTAGCTTCATTAGGAGTGAGTCATATTCAACTATTACCGATTTTTGATTTTATCTCAATTAATGATAATAATCCAGAATCTTCATATAATTGGGGCTATGACCCAATAAATTATAATTCCCCAGAAGGATCTTATTCTTCTGAACCTAAAAATCCATATGCACGTATCATTGAATTAAAAAAGATGATTTCTTCTTTACATGGTAAAGGTTTAAGAGTTGTCATGGATGTTGTTTATAATCATGTATATAATTATGAATCTTCTTCATTTGAAAAGATTTGCCCTAATTATTATTTCCGTTTTAATGAAGATGGTTCTTTATCTAATGGATCTTTCTGTGGAAATGAGTTTGAGTCACGTCATAAAATGGGTAGAAAATTTATTGTTGATTCATGCTTATATTGGGTTAAAGAATATGGTATTGATGGCTTTAGATTTGATTTAATGGGGTTAATTGATATTGATACCATGAATGAAATTGAAAGTAAGTGTCGAAAGATTAAACCAGATTTTTTAATTTATGGAGAAGGTTGGGATATGCCAACATGCATGCCATTTAATCAAAGAGCAAATATGTATAATGCCCATCTTTTACCACATATTGGCTTCTTTAATGATCGATATAGAGATATATCTAAAGGAAGAACAAGTAGCAATGATTTATTTATTAAAGGTTATTTATCTGGTGATATTAATTATCGAGATGGATTTAAACATATTCTTACTGGATCGACAATTCCTTTAGCATTTCCTCCTTTATTTATGTCTCCTAGTCAATCGATTAATTATGTAGAATGTCATGATAATGCAACATTATATGATAAATTAAAGGTATGTTGCTTTGATGAAAAAGAAGATGATATAATCCGTAGAGTCAAATTGATAAATGCAGTAAATATCTTTGCTTGTGGTGTAAGTTTTATTCATATGGGGCAAGAGATTGGTTTATCGAAAGAAGGAAATAACAATTCTTACAATGCTGGAGATAAAATAAATCAATTTAAATGGTCATTATTAGATGAAAGAATTGATTTATATAATTTCTTTAAATCTTGTATAAAGGTAAAGAAAAAGTATCGTTTCTTTAAATTAAAAACAAAAGAAGAAATCGAAAAATCTTTGGATTTTATTAATCTTGATCGAGGTGGATTACAAATCCATTTTATTAATAAAAATGTTATAAAACCATTTAATGATGTTAGAATTATGATTAATCCAACAAAAGAACCAATAGAAGTACAGTTAGATGATTATTATCAATTGATTTTTAACGCAACAGGAGAGATTACTGCTCCAGTTTATGTACAACATGTAGTAATAAATGGGTTAAGTTTACTAATTTTAGTAAAATAAACTTGAAACAAAGTCGGGACGCAAAGACTGAATCAATACTTTATAATCTTTAATAGGGGTGATAAATATGAATTCAGTAACGATTATCGGAGTTTTAAAAAATAGAGATGAAAAAAATCCCGAAATAAGATATATTATGTTAAGAAGAGATTATGAAATATCTTCTTCTCAAGGTCAAGATGATTTAATTGGAATTATGAATTGGGACAAAGGAAGTAAAGGAGAAATCTTTTCTTTTAAAGATGAATCACAAGTAGCGATAAAAGGGAGAATAGAAATTTACCTCAATCGACCGGTTATCATTTGTGAATTCATTCAGTATTTAGGTAAATAGGAGAAATAGTTTGTGAAGATACTTGGTATTATATTTAGATCGATTATTGAAGTAATTAGATGTTTTTTCTTTTGTATATATTATTATCCAAGAAGAAAAACTACTTCTAGATTAGTTCGTTATAATAAAATTAAAGATATTATTATAAAAGAAAATCGACATTTACGCGTAAACTTAATTGTTTCAGGTCAAGAGAATTTACCAAGTGATCAATCTTATTTAATTACACCTAATCATCAAGGTATTATGGATACTTTGGTATTATTTGAATGTTTTGAAGATCCTATTTCTTATGTTGCAAAAAATGAATTATCAAAGATTCCTTTTGTTAAGAAAATTATTCCAACTATCGATGGATATTTTTTACAGAGAGATAATCTTAGACAAGAAATAAAAGTTATGAAAAATGTTCAAAAATCATTAAAAAATGATAATATTAAATGGATTATTTTTCCAGAGGGAAGTAGAACAAAAAATCCTGATTTTAAAATGAATGATTTTAAAGCAGGAACATTTAAATTTCCAATGGCGATTTCTAAAAAAATAGTACCTTGTGCAATATATGGAACATCTTATGTTTTTAATCGTCATGTACATAAGAAAAAATACAATATCTACATACATTTCTTTGAACCTTTAACGCCAGAAATGTATAAAAATATGAATACTCAAGAAGTTGCTTCGTATACACAAAAGCTTATTCAAACTAAAGTTGATGAGTTTATTCGTATAGAAAATCTAGCGCAACAATAAAAATATCTAATTAGTAAAAAAACTTTTTATAACTGCATTGAAAACGCAGTTTTTTTTTTATATAATTATTACACGTGTTAATTTTATTAAAAATTAAAATAATAATTTCCAATGCGAGAAAGAAAGGGGACAATTAATGAATTTATTTAGTAAGATTCCTGATAATTTCTTTAGTATTTTGTCGAGCAAGAATAAACATATTTATGGGCTAGCGTTAGTAACCCTTTATGAAACTTTAATTTTATATCATAATAAGATTCGAAAATCTGATTATATAGATCTTTTAAAAAGTCGTGGTGAAAATGAAATTTCTACATTGATTATTGAAGATGACTTTTATAATGATAACCTTGATTTAGTTTATGAGCCAACTTTAATGGGCAAGGCTAATATGATTGTAAAACGTTTAGTTGATACAGGATGGATTGTTTTAGATTCGGATATTAAAACAGGTTGTGAATATATATTGATTCCAAGCTATTCGATTTCGATGTTAAAACTCGTATATGAATTATTACAAGATAATGAAGCGAAATATGTTTCTTATGTTCATTCCACATATGCAGATTTACAAATGGAGGATGAAAACCAAGATGAATTCATGTATCGAACATTAGTAAATGCTTTTAACAAGACACGTGATTTAGAATTAGAAGTAACAAAACTTGATCATTCAATTCGAGTTTTCCATAAGCAATTAGGAAATATCTTCTCACCAAATGAAGTATTATTACAACACTTTGATATCGCAAGAGAAGATGTTGTTGACCCTATATATCACCCATTAAAAACAAATGATTCAATTATCTTATTCAATGGACCAATTTCTACGATTTTAAAAAGATGGTTAAATTATACTGAAGTAAGAGAAAAATTAATAAATCAAGCTTTAAACTTTAATCACTCACTAAAAGATAAAGAAGAAGCAGAAAGGGATATCATTAAGAAAATTAATTATATCCAAGATACATATGCGAAACTATCATTAGAAATGGAAGATATTGATAAAGCTCAATCATCTTATACGAAAGCTACTACCGAAAAAATTGTTTATCTTAACAATGCAGATAAATCAATTAAAGGAAAACTTGAAACAATCTTCTTAGCGATTGCAAAAGAAGTAAATAAAGTTGAGCCAGGTAAAAATTCACGTGAGTTAGCAAAATCATTAACTAATTCGATTATGCTATATCAACAAGGATATATTGATTCAGATTCATTAACAAAACCTTATCGCCGTAATGAAAAATATGAAGGTGATCCAATGGCACTTGATGATTTCGAACATGAACCAAATGAAGGTCTCATGCAGTCACTTATTGACATTTATGATCAATATTCAGATGAAAAGATTATGGACTTTATGGAAAAAGCCTTTAAAGATCATAAAGAAATTGATGTCTCAAATATTTCGGTTAAAAATGTAGAAGACTTTATCATGGTAATTTTAGGAACTGTTAGGTCAGATTCTCAAAGTTCATTCTATAACTTTATCCGTCCAGAGCCTCTAGAAAGAGTATTAAAAGAAGAAAAATTTGATATGCCAAAGTATCAATATCAAAGAAAAGGAGAATAAGACGATGTTTGAAGAAGCTTATTTACAATTAACAAATGGAGAAAAAGAAGACTTTGCTCGAGTAGTAAATAATTTATTATTAAAATCATTTGTACTTAGAGAAAATTATGATCGTCACACAAAGATGATGAAATCTAATAGAGATTATTCTTTTATTGAAAGAAACATCGATATGATTAGAGAATATTTAGAGTTTTCTGGTTGGATTATTGAAAAGGATTCTCGTTTGGGTGTCATTATGATTACTAATGAATATCATGACAACCATATCCGTATTGATTTTACAACATCATTAATGATTTATGGATTACGTTATGCTTATGAACTTGCAAAAGAAAAAGAAGAAATTACTTCTGAAGTATTCTTTACTGCGAGTGACTTATTACAATTATTGATCGATAAAGGATTAATCAAACAAGATAAGAGTAAAAGACCAAGTGCAGTTGCGATGGCAAGTTCTTATCGTTTCTTAGAAAATCACAATATCATTTCTAGAGTAAGCGGAGAATTTAAAGATAGAAATTTAACATTCTATATTTTACCTTCAATTTTATACGTAATAGATATGGAAAAAATCAACGCAATCTTTGATCAAGTAGAAAACATGGGACAAGATATGTTCTAGAATAGTAAAGGAGTAATTTATGAAAAAATTAAAAAAAGTACGAATTATTAACTGGCACTATTTCTATAATGTCACATTTACTCTTGATCAAGTGAACTTTTTAACAGGTCAAAATGCAGCAGGTAAATCAACTTTAATTGACGCTATGCAAGTTGTTTTATTAGGAGATACTTCAGGTAGACAATTTAATAAAGCAGCAAATGAAAAAGCAGGACGTACATTAAAAGGCTATTTAAAAGGGGAAATAGGTGATGATGGTGAAGGTTCATTTAAATATTTAAGAAATGGTCGTTTCTCCTCATATGTAGTATTAGAATGGTATGATGATTTAAATGATTCATCATTCTGTACTGGTATTGTTTTTGATGTCTATGAAGATTCTTCCGAAGAACATCATTTCTTTATTTTAAATGATAAGATGCCAGAAAATGATTTCTGCAATTTACAAGTACCAATGTCATATAGACAATTATCAGAATACTTTG
The DNA here is from genome assembly GCA_029006735.1 of Caryophanales bacterium. Classification (GTDB taxonomy): domain Bacteria; phylum Bacillota_I; class Bacilli_A; order RFN20; family CAG-449; genus UBA3210. The sequence continues at coordinate 9,877 of JAQXGN010000049.1, read as the reverse complement.
GCCTCAATTATCGACCAAATGAATATTATTTTGCTGATACAAATGCTCAATATCAAGAAAAAATTAAAGAAGTATTTGGAAATATTAAAAATAAATATTTTTCATTATTTAAAAAAGCAGTTTCCTTTACACCAATTACTAATATTGAACAATTCTTAACAGAATATGTATGTGATGTTCCAAGTGAAATTAATGTTGATTCAATGAGAAATAATATTCAACAATATAAACGTTTAGAAATAGAAGCAGAGAATATGCAAGTTAAAATTTCTCGCCTAGAAGAAATTCATCGTTTCTATGATGAATATTTAAAACGTAAAACTGAATTAAATATCGCATCTTATATTTCAAATCGAGTAACTTATCAAGTTTATTTAAATCAAATTCAAAATTTACAAAACGATGTTTCTTCTAGTGAAACTAGATTAGAAGAAATCACTAAAGAAGTTAGTGATATTGATCAAAGATTACAAGAATTAAATAAACAAAAAGAACAATTAATCGCTCAAAAAGTTTCTTCTGGAGCTTATCAATTAACTGCAGAATTAGCAAATGCAAAAGAACAAGCTGAGAAAAAGATTAGTGATATCGAATTAGAATTAAAACGTGTACAAGCTAATTTTACTAGTTATATTAACGAATATGATGCATCAAGTAAAAAGATTTTAACTTTAGCTGAATCCATAAAGGGAAATCGTTTTTATCATCAGATTGCTAAATCAATTGATACACTTATTACATCATCTCAAAATATGATTGAAAAAGGTCAATCTTTTAAAGCAATTTTTGCTTCTTTAGATTCTATTGATTCTAAGGCATTAATTGATTTTAAAGAGGCAGTAGATACATTTAAAAATGATGTTTTAGAATGTTCTATTGAATTACGTTCTACTCTTGGTGGATTAATTCAAAAGCATAATTTAGAAAAACAACAAATTATTAATATGGAATCAGGTAGTAAGATGTATGATTCTCAATTAATTACAATTAGAAATGAATTACAACATCGTTTATGTGATTACTTTAATAAAGATGTAAAAGTATTGATTTATGCCGATTTAGTTGATATTAAGTCATCAAAATGGGTAAAAGCAATTGAAGGATTTATCTATTCACAAAAATTCAATATGTTTGTTGAACCGGAATATTATGAAATTGCAAATAGAATTCTTCCAGATATTTTAAGAAGATTACAATACTTTAAGACTGGTTTAGTTGATGCGGAAAAATTACATAATGCCCATATCTCTGTCGATAGAAATTCTTTAGCAGAAGAGATTGTTACTGATCATCAAGGTGCACAAGATTATACAAATTTCTTATTAGGTAAGATGATTAAGTGTGAAACATTTAAAGAAGCGAGAGAATCCGGAAGAGGTTTAACACCAAATTGTGAAGGTTATCGTAACTATTCTTCATTTGTTATTCCAGATCGTAATTATCAATATCCAATAATTGGTAGAAAAGTATCTTCTGAAGTAATGAGGGTAAAGAAACTTGAAGTCAATGAAAGAGAAGGATTAATTAATACTGTCAGATTATTATCTGAAGCATTAAGTCATACTAATAAGTTAGAATCATTAAATACATATGAAGTTGAAAAATCAAAAGATGTTTTAGAAAATGCAGAATCTTTACCTGCTTTATATAATTCAATTAAACGTTATGAAGATGAATTAGCAAATTCTGGTTCATTAGAGATTTCATCAATTGAAGGAAAAATATCTCGAATTGATAATGATATTGCTTCTCTAGAAGAAGATAAACAAAATCTCGCTTTAGAAAAAGGTCGATTAGTTGAAAATATCCGTTCAATTCAAGAAGATAAAATTCCATCTGTTATGGAAAATGCACGTATCGTATCTAATACAATTAAAGATAATTTTGATGAAGAATTCGTTAATAATGTTGCATTACCTAAATTCAATGAAGAAATGGAAATGGGTAGATCATTAGTAGCAATTAGAACTGATTATGAAGATCTATTCTTACGTGCCCAAAATAAGATTAAACAACAATTTAGCGCGCTTAATGAATTAAGAAGAGAATATTGTTTAACATATAAATTAAGTTATGATATTTCCAAAGATAATAACGATGATTTCGAAAGAGATTTAGTGACATTACGTGATGTTAAATTACCTCAATATCAAGAAAAAATTCAAGAAGCATACAATAAAGCAACAAAAGAATTTAAAGACGATTTTATCTATAAATTAAAGACTTGTATTGAAACAGTAAAATCACAAATTGATGATTTAAATGAAGCATTAAAAGATGCTAAATTTGGTCAAGATTCATATCAATTTATCGTTGCACCTGCACCACAATATCGTGAATATTACGATATGATTACTGATAATTTAGTTTTATCTGTAGGTGAAAATGAAAATACATACCTAGAAAAATATAAAGATGTCATGAACAATTTATTTAGAATGATTGGTGATGTTTCTGGAACTAGTGATCAATCAAGTGTTCTTGAACAAAATGTTGTTAAATTTACTGATTACAAGACATATTTAATGTTTGATATGCTAGTAAAAAAAGGAGAGGGAAAAGCTTATTCTCTTGCAAAAAATATCAAGAAACAATCTGGTGGTGAAACGCAAACTCCATTCTATGTTTCTATCCTTGCTTCATTTAGCCAATTATATCGAATCAAACAACTTGGTCAAATGGGTAACTGTATAAGATTAGTTATCTTCGATGAAGCATTCTCTAAAATGGACTCAACACGTATTATCGAATCAATTAAAATTTTAAAGAACTTTGGATTACAAGTAATTTTATCTGCTCCATCAGAAAAGGTTGCTGATTTAGCTAAACTTGTTGATAAGACTTTATTAGTTAATCGTCATAATTCTCGTTCATTTGTTGATACTTTTGAAATTAAAAAATAAATTAATTTAGCAAGAGCCTATTTAATCTTTTAGGTTCTTGCTATAATATAAATATAGAAAATCTTTTAAAGATTTATCTTAAAAATGATTAGAAAGGAAGAAGTTATGATTTATTTAATCGATTTACCTGGATCTGCAAATATCTTATATATTTTAGGTATTATGTTAGGAATTTGTATTCCACTTATTATCACTTTATTAATCGCAAGATTTCGTGGATTTTTCGCATCGATTTTTTCTATGCCTTTCTTTATTGCATTATTTTCTTTTTTAATTAAGATTAGTTCAATTTCTAACTTTTTAGAATCTAATGCGTTTAGTAGTGGTGTATCATTTGGTCTTCAAGCAGCTGATGAACCATTTGATGTATTTCATAAATTAGTTATTTCCTTATTAGCGCAAATTGCACCTTCTTCATCTTTCTATATTGATAATATTTTATGTACACAATGGTTTAGAATTGCTCTATATGGAATCTTGTTCATTGTTTTCTTTATCTTTTTTCATAAGAAAAAAGCAAAAAAGGCAAAAACTGACGATGACTTTTAAAAAATAGGATTTACAGCCTATTTTTTTTTGTTATAATTTTATTATGGTGATACTATGAAAGCAACATCAGCCACATTAAAGATTAAAGAATTTAAAGATTACTATAACACTAAACTTATAGTCATTAGCATTTTAATTTTCTTGTTCTTTATTTGTATTTTGTTCTTTTATTGGACATCAGCATACACTTCGTTACCTTGGGCTAATTTTATTTGTTCAACATTTAAAATTTTTTTTCCACAAGATAATAAATTGATGTTATTTATCTTAATTTCTTTATCAATTGTATGTGTTCTTCTAAATGGATTTTTTGTATTATTAACATATCTTATTTATAATAAGAAATATCAAAAAGAATACTTAAATGCGATATTTAATGAATTAAATCTTAATGAAATTTATTTGGAAGAGAAAAAAAAGGTAATAGAAGAAAGAAGATTTGAATTAATTTATCAATCAATTAATCTGAGTAATAGATTAAATCGTATTTACTTATTTTCCTTAAGAGGATTATTGATGATGGATTTTTATCAAATTGAAAATAGTGTATTTTCTTTTAAAAAGAAAGGAGTATTAATCACTTCTTCATTAATTCATCCATTCGATGGCTATTTGCAATTTCGCTTTGATGAATGTAATGAAGTGGAAATGTATGAAGGAAAAATGATTAACCAATTTCCTTATGAATTATTCAAAAATTCTAAATGTTACATGTTCATTAATTCTTCTTTTGGCAAATATACGAATGATGTAGTTGATGACAATATCATTAACTTATTAAAAGAATTAAAAAAATATACGAAAACAAACTTTGTATTTACTATTTCTAATTATGATCTAAATATTTATATCGATAATTGGGAATTACGTCTTCAAGAATCGTTGAGAAAAAAACTTGATGCAGATGCAATCGATAAAAAAGTTGAAGCATTAACTGAATTAATTGATTATATAGCTGATATCTATATCTACATAAATAGAAACATTAGGGAGGTAACTAAATATGACAAATGATATGGTGGCACTAGTTCTAGCAGGGGGAAAAGGGACTAGATTAGAAGGTCTTACTAAAAAAACTTCTAAACCTGCAGTATACTTTGGAGGAAAATATCGTATTATCGACTTTGTTCTTTCCAATTGCGCTAACTCAAATATTTCAAAGATTGGCGTTTTAACTCAATATGAATCAATTGAGATTTCAAATTATTGTTCGAATGGAAAACATTGGGGATTTGATGGTAATGTATGTGATTTTTCTATTTTATCACCAAGACAAAAACAAGATGGATCTCATTGGTATGCAGGAACTGCTGATGCAATTTATCAAAACCTTGATTGGATTGATGAGATTAATCCTAAATATGTCTTAATTTTATCAAGTGACCATATTTATAAAATGAATTATGATAAAATGTTAAAATTTACTGAATCAGTAGATGCTGATTGTACTATTGGATGTTTAAAAGTTGAAGAAAAAGATGTATCTAGATTTGGTATTTTAACTTTAGACGAAGAACAAAGAGTTAAAACATTTATCGAAAAACCAAAACATTCTACTTCTCGCGATGCTTCTATGGGTATTTATATCTTTAAATGGGATGTATTAAGAGAATATTTAGTTGATGATGCTAAAAAAGAAACTGAACATGATTTTGGTAAAGATATTATTCCAAATATGATGAATTCGAATAAAAAAGTCTATGGTTATCCTTTTGCAGGTTATTGGAGAGATGTTGGAACTATTGAATCATTATGGAGAACTAATATGGATTTATTAGATGATCCAGATGCTTTAGATTTATATAATAACTTCTCCGGATTTAAGATTTATACGGAAGATACAAAATCTCTTCCTCAATATATTGGGCCTAATGCAAGAGTAACTAACTCAATGGTTAATCAAGGAAGTATTATTTTTGGTAAAGTTAATCATTCTGTTTTATTTACTTCATGTTATGTTGGTGAAGGTAGTGAAATTGAAGATGCAGTTATTATGCCAGGAGTAAGAATTGGTAAAAATTGCAAAGTCAAAAATTGTATCATTTCACCATCGGCAAAAATTAAAGATAACAGCGAACTTGTCTTTGATAAAGTTTGCTTAGTAAATAGATAGGAGGATATAAGTATGGCAAGAATTTTAGGTTTAGTTAATCTTCATTCATCTCCAGATTTTGAACCAATTACAAAAAATCGTACAACAGGTACTTTAGCACTTTTAGGAAGATATGCAATTATGGATGTACCTTTATCTAATTTTTCCAACTCAGGGATTAATACAGTTGGTGTTTTAGTTAATAAGGGATTACGTAGTGTTATTAAACATATGGATAATGCAATGAGTTATGCCCATAATACAAAATTAGGTAATACAGTTATTTGTTATAACGAAAAATATGCAAATGACTTTATCTACAATACAGATATTAATAATATCGTTGAGAATAAATGGTTATTTGAAGAACAATCATATAAATATGTTGTTATTGCTCCTGCTCATATTTTATATCGTTTAGATTTTAATAAAGTAATTGAAGAACATATTAAAAATGAAGCTTCTGTTACTTGTGTTTATTCAAAATGTAGTTCTGGTAAAGTCGATTATATTGGTAGACCTATTATGGATATTAATAATTTTGGGTTATTAACTGGAATAAAAAAGAATTTAGGTGTTGAAGATAATGTTAATTTATCTTTAGAAACATATGTGATATCCATTGAAAAATTATATGAATTAATCGTTTTAGCACAAAAAACAAGTAAATTCTTCTCATTATCTGATGTAATTAATTTTATATGTAATACAAGTTCAGTTCATACTTATGAATATACAGGTTATGTTTCGATGGTAACTTCTATGACTGGATATTTAAAAACCTCCCTTGATTTATTAGATTTTAACGTATTAAATCAATTATTCAATAATGATTGGCCAATTTATACAAATACTCATGATACACCTCCAACAAGATATTTAGCTAATGCATGGGTTAGAAATTCTTTCGTTTCTAATGGTGCTTTAATTAATGGTAAAGTTGAAAATTCAGTTATCTGCCGTGATACAAAGATTGGTGATTCTGCTCATGTAAAGAATTCAATTATTCTTTCAGGTAGTGAAGTTGCTCAAGATGCTGTATTAGAATATGTTATCGTTGATAAGAATGCTAAAGTAATTCATGTTAAAGAATTAAAAGGAACTTTAGAAAAACCAATTTATGTTGGACAAGGAGATATTATTTAATGAGAATTTGTATGATTTCTGGTGAATCAAATCCATTTCTTAAAACAGGTGGTTTAGGAGATGTTGTTTATTCACTTTCCAAAAAATTAGTTACATATAAACATCCTACATCAATTATTATGCCTTATTATCGTAAAATAGCTTGCGATACTAAAGGATGTATTTTAAGTAGAGTAGCTGATTTTAATGTAAAAATGAACTGGCGTAATCAATCATGCCAAGTATTTAAAACAAATTATGAAGGAATTAACTTCTATTTTATAAAAAATGATCAATATTTTACTTGTCGAGATGATGCTTATGGATATGATGATGATGCAGAAAGATTTGCTTTTTTCCAATTAGCGGCAATGCAATTAATCCATGATTTAAAATTACCATTTGATGTCATTCATGTCCATGATTGGCAATCTTCGATGATTCCATTAATTTATCATCAATTTTATGAAAATAAATTAGTAAGAAATCCTAAATTTATTTTAACTATTCATAATTCTTTATTTATCGGTTATACACATAGAAATAATTTATATGATTTCTTTAATATTTCAACTGAATATTATGATAATGGTTTAACTCGATTCAATGATTCAATCGGCTATTTAAAAACTGGTATTATGACTGCTGATAAAGTAACTACTGTTTCACCAACTCATGCGGAAGAATTATTAAAAGGATGGGATGGATCAGGTTTACAAGGGTCCTTTGAATTAAGACGTCAAGATTTATCTGGCATTATTAATGGTATTGATACTAAAGAATGGGATCCTAGAATCGATCCAATGATTAGACATAATTATTCTATTAAGAATGCGCTTGAAGTAAGAAGTAAATGCAAAGAAGAATTTGCTAAAGCATTAGGCTTTGCTCATCCGGAATATCCTTTATTTGTCTGCGTATCTAGATTATCTTATCAAAAGGGTATTGATTTAATTACAGGAGCAATTCCAGAATTAGTTAGACGCAATTGCAATATTTATATCTTAGGTACTGGTCAAAAAGAAATCGAAAATGAAGTTTTGTCTTTACAAGCAAGATTCCCAGAAAATGTAGTTGCTCAAATCGCCTTTAGAAATGATTTAGCTCACATTGCTTATTCTAGTGCGGATTTCTTCTTGATTCCTTCTCGATATGAACCATGTGGCTTAACACAAATGTACTCTCATCGTTATGGGGCAATTCCTTTAGCAAGAGCAACCGGTGGGTTAGTTGATTCTATTATTGCATATAATGGAAATAATGAAGATGTTGCAGATGGTATTTTATTTAATGATTATTCATTAGATGGTTTCTTATGGGCATGTAATTTAGCGATTAATTTATATTATAACCAAGATAAAATGAATAAAATTATTCATAATGGTATGAAAGCAAATCATACTTGGACAAAATCTTTCAAAGAATATGTCGCTTTATATAAGAAAGTAGTTGGTAAATAATGAATTTTTTAATCGAGAATACTTGGTTTAAAAATTTTAATCGAATATATTGGTTCATATTATTTGTCTTAATTTTTGTTGTAGGAGTCATCGCAATTTGTGATCGAGTGATTAAAAAGAATTCTTTACCTTATATTAAAAAATTTCAAGAACAAATTAAATTGAATAAATACGAGATGACTAAAGAAGAGATTAAAGCTAATTTAGCCTTATTTAAAGTAAAAAAAGAAACTAAACATCGATTAATTTATCATATTCAAACATCATTATTTCGATATGATGAATATATTGTGGTATTCTCTTTAGATAATAAAGCAATCGATATTCATTATAATCATCATTAAAATTTTTAAGTATTCATCAATAAGAGGTGAATACTTTTTATTTTCTTAAAAAGAAGATTTCATCAAATAGTAAAGACACTTTTTTTAGTGTTGATTCGTTTACTATATTACTAAGTTTTTTAATAAAAATATGTTTTTTATTCCGATCAATTAAGTCTTTATTATTTTTTAAAAAGGGAACTATGATCTTTCCTTCTTCATAGGTAAAATATATATTTAATTTACTACTTGCTTTTATTGCGGACTCTATTGTCATTTTATCAATATAATTATTTATTAATTCTTTAAACAAAAAAATCACCCATAACAATATATGAGTGATTATCTTACTAGTTCCAGTTTTTTAAATGGTTTTCAAAGGCAGAGAATAATTCATCTTTTGTTACTGTTTCAATAATTTTACCTTTTTTAAAGATGACAAATTGATTTTCATTCGCACAAGCAATTCCTATATCTGACTGCATACCTTCACCAATTCCATTTACAACACATCCCATACATGATACATGGAGATTTAAACGATATTTTTCTAATAATTCTCTAACTTTTAATGTAATTTGTTTTGTATTAATCTTTGTTCTACCACACATTGGACAACTTACTAAGGTATAATAGTTTGGATATAAATTTAGATCATGTAATAATTCTTTTGCAGCATAGATTTCTTCAATAGGATCTTCAGAAAGAGAAATACGAATTGTATTTCCAATCCCTTCCATTAATAATGGGGCTAAGGCAATTGTTGATCTAATTAAACCAACTTCTTTAATTGAAGTTTCAGTTACTCCAATATGAAGAGGGTAAGGATATTTTAAACTAGCTTGACGATAACATTCTAAAGTAGTTAATGCTGAAGAAGATTTTAAAGCAAGAACGAGATTTTTAAAATCATGGGCTTTGAATATTTCTAAATATTCATCTAATTGCTTTAACATTAATTCTGCGTCTACTTTTAAGTTATTTTCATGGATTTCATCTTGAGGAATAGAACCAGAATTGACTCCAATTCGAATCGCTATGTTATTCTTTTTTGCATATTCAATAATTTCATCGATTTCAGTTCGATTTTTGATGTTTCCTGGGTTTAACCTAATCTTATCTGCACCATTACGCATTGCTTCCATAGCGAGCTTGCTTTGAAAATGGATATCTGCGACTAAAGGGATATGAATTCTTTTTTTTATTGACTTGATCGCTTTAGCATCATCTAAATCTAAAATTGAAACACGAATTATATCACAACCTGCTTCTTCAAGTTCTAATATTTGTTTGACTACTTCATCTACTTTTGAGGTTTTAATATTACACATTGATTGAATAGCGATTGGATTATCTCCACCAATTTTAATTTTACCTATATTTACAACATATGTATCGTTTCTCATTTTAGATTTTCTCCTTTAA
>JAQXGN010000048.1 GCA_029006735.1 Caryophanales bacterium | reverse complement strand
TTACACCAAATTCAGTTATTTTAAAATCTTTTATTAAAAAAATTAAAATGACAGACTAATTTCCTTCGTTTTTTCGGATTTTAATCTGTCATTTTTCTTTTCTTACTTTATAACTGAATTTACTTTGTCACTTAAGGTTTTCTTCATGGATATTCCTCCAAAAGATGATAAATATTTTTTTCTCTTTTATTTAGAAATAAATAAGAGTATATTTATAGTTAATATTATTAAAAAACTAAAAAATAAAGGAGGAAAAATATGCTATTTGGAAAACATGTTAATAAATTTTACAAAAAGTATTTTTGGTACTTCTTTTTTGGCATACTCTTTTTAATTTTTGTTGATACAATTCAAGTATTTATACCAAAGTTAAGTGGAAATATCGCAGATAATGTTGTTAATAATACACTTTCAGGAACAATATTTGGTATAGATAGTGCTTATGCAAACCTATTAAAAGATATTCTTTGGATTGCATTAATTGGTCTTGGAATGTTCATTGGCAGATATTGTTGGAGAAGATTAATTTTTGGTGAAGCAGTTAGAATTCAATCAGATTTAAGAAGAGACATGTTTAAAAAATGTGAAGTATTGTCACAAAGATATTATAAAGCTAATAAAACTGGTGCAATTCTTTCTTACTTTTCTAATGATTTAGAAACGATTGAAGAAGCATTTGGATTTGGTATTGTTCAACTAATTGATGGTATTTTCTTATTAATTGTCTCTCTCATTGGAATGTTTGCAATTGACTGGTTACTTACATTATTCTTATTAATCCCCCTAGCAGTATTATGCGTATGTGCATTATTTATTGATCGATTAATGGAAGCAAAATGGGGAAAAAGACAAAAAGCATTTGAAGATTTATCAGATTTTGCTCAAGAAAACTTTACTGGAATTCGTGTCATCAAAGCATTTGTTAAAGAAAGAAAAGAATTAAAGCAATTTTCAAAAGAAGCAAAGAAAAATAAAGATGCTAATATTGAATTTGCAAAAACAAGTGCAATACTTGATGTTTTATTTGAAGTATTGATTTATGTTGTTTTTGGACTTATTTTGCTAGGTGGATCATATTTAGTATATCTACATGTTAAAAGTGGTGGAGATCCAAAGGTAGGCATTTCAGTTGGTCAATTAATTACTTTTATTGGATTAGCAGATACGATTATTTGGCCAGTATTTGCCCTCGCTGGTATTATTAATTTAGTCGCACGAGCAAGAGCATCATTAAAACGTATATCTACATTATTAGATGAAGAAGTTGAAATCAAAGATGGAGAAATTATCCCATTAGAAGAAGTCAAAGGTGAAATCGAATTTAAAAATTTAAATTTTGCTTACCCTGATGATCCTAACACAAATGTATTAAATGATATTTCTTTAAAAATTAATGCTGGTGAAACTATCGGAATAGTCGGTAAAATTGGTTCAGGTAAATCTACTTTAGTAAATATGCTTTTTAGATTATACAATATCCCTGATAATTCATTATTTATTGATGGAAAAGATATAATGCACTTACCAATTAAAGAAATAAGAAATAATATTGGTTATTGTCCTCAAGATAATTTCCTATATTCTGATTCAATTAGAAATAATATTGCTTTCTCAAATATTGATATGTCTTTAGAAGATATTAAAATAGCCGCAGAATTCTCTGCAGTACGAGATAATATCGAAGGTTTTAAAGATCAATATGAAACACTTATCGGAGAAAAAGGTGTTTCTTTATCAGGTGGACAAAAGCAAAGAATTTCCATCTCTCGAGCAATTGTCAAAGATCCAAAAATTCTTATCCTAGATGATTCAGTGAGTGCAGTTGATGTAAAAACTGAAGAAACTATTATTGAAAACATTAAAAATCTCCGTAAAGGAAAAACTACTATTCTTATTGCTTCCAGAGTATCCACTGTTCAATCTTTAGATCGAATATTAGTATTAAACGATGGTAAAGTTGATGCATTTGGGACACACGAAGAATGCTTAGAAAAATCAAAAATCTATGCAAGAATGGTTGAACTCCAAACTTTAGAAAAAGAAATGGAGGCGAAATAATATGGCAGAACACGTATATGAAAAAAATGATCGTAAAATGTCCGATTTTGAAATCATCAAAAAAACATGGCCATATATTAAACCTTATGTATGGAAATTAGTCGGTGTTTTAACATTGATGATATTTATGATTGCTTTTGATTTAGTATCTTCTATTTTACCTGGTACCATTACTTCTGCAATCGGTGATATCTCTATTAAATTTATTGATACACCAGATTTATTACAATTTAAAGATATGACTAGAATATTTGTACTATGCATTATTGCTTTAATTGTATCTATTGTCAACAATTTGTTTATTTATATTACTACCATGTCTTTACAAAGAATTGGTCAAACAATTATCTATAATATGCGTATGATTGTCTTTGAACATATTGATAATATGTCTATTGCTCAAATCAATGAGATTCCAGTAGGAAGTTTAGTAACAAGAGTTGCTTCTGATACTAACCAATTATCTGATTTATTTACTAATACAATTGTCAACTTGATTAAAAATATCTTAATGTTAATAGGCGTAACTCTAGTAATGTTTGCAATTGACTGGAGAGTATCTCTTATCTTATTAGCATTTATGCCGATAATCTTAATTTCTAGTTGGATTTTTAGAAATCAATCAAGAACAAATTATCGTAAAGTTAGACACTCATTTTCTACGATGAATGCCTTCTTAAATGAAAATATCTCCGGAATGAAAATTACGCAAATATTCAACCAAGAAGAACAAAAAGAAAAAGAATTTAATCGTTTAAATGATAAAATAGTAGCAGCAAGAAAGAAAGATATTAAAATATTTGCTGCATATCGTCCTTTCATTACCTTAATTTATTATATTGCATTAGCGTTAGTTCTTGGATTTGGTGTATACTTCTGCTTAAAATATGGTGTTGTATCATTAGAATTTATTGGATTATCAACAATTGGTGTCATTCAAATTTTCTATTCATTAGTTAGTAAGTTCTTCCATCCAATTCAAAACCTAGCTGATCAATTAAATGCATTGCAAAAAGCATTTACTTCTTGTGAACGATTATATAACCTATTAGAAACTAAACCAGACTTTAAAGATAGAAAAGATGCAACTGATATCAATCATTTTAATGGAGATATTGAATTCAAGAATGTTTGGTTTGCTTATAAGGAAGATGAATGGATTTTAAAAGATGTATCATTCCATATTTTACCAAAACAAGTCGTTGCATTTGTTGGAGCAACAGGCGCAGGAAAAACTACAATTCTACAATTGATTGTTCGAAATTATGATATTCAAAAAGGACAAATATTAATTGATGGACACGATATTAAAGATATTAAGATTAAATCTTTACGTAAAGGTATTGGTCAAATGCTTCAAGATGTATTCCTTTTCTCTGGTAGTATCAAGTCAAACATTAATTTAAGAGATGATGAAATATCCGAAGAAGAAATTATTGAAGCATGCAAATATGTTAATGCAGATTCATTCATTGAAAAGCAAGAAAAAGGATTAGATACCGAAGTAAATGAAGGTGGTAGTAATTTTTCTAGTGGTCAAAGACAATTGCTCAGTTTTGCTAGAACAGTTGTTCATAAGCCTCAAATTCTTATTTTAGATGAAGCCACTGCAAATATTGATACTGAAACAGAGCAAATCATTCAAAAATCATTATTAAAGATGATGAATATTGGTACGATGTTAATTGTTGCTCATAGGCTATCTACTATTCAACATGCAAACAATATAATATGTTTACAAAATGGTAAGATAATAGAACAAGGTACTCATCAAGAGTTACTAAAGAAGCACGGATATTATTACAATTTATATCGTCTTCAATACCAAGATCAAGAAGTTAAATAGTGCTAAAATGCACTATTTTTCATTTTTTTTGTTAATCCTATGTTATAATTAATACGTTTGAAAAAGGAGTAATTATTATGTTTGAAAAAATTCCAGGGCCAGCCCTTATTGTCATATATATTGTACTAGCTGCACTAATATGTTTCTTCTCCAAAAAACTAGCAGATTATGTTGATGCTTTAGATAAAAAAACAAAGATTTCCGGTGCATTTATAGGTGCAGTTTTATTAGCAGCAGTAACTTCTTTACCTGAACTATTCACTAGTATTTCTGCTACTATTCTTCTCCCTGAATCAGCAAATCTTGTTGTTGGTAATATATTAGGTTCTAATTTATTCGATCTAGCAATTATTGGAATCGCTATGGTTTTATTCTTTAAACTATTCGCAAAAGCAAAAATTGAATATAAATCTCATTTTACTGTCTTAATTGGCGTTGGTGTTATTTATGCTATTATTGCCTATGGATTATTAGGAAATCCTTCAATTCAACCTATATTTGCTAAGGATGGTTATTGGAGTAACATTAATCTACTCGCTTTATTAATTATTATTGTCTATATAATTACCGTTACATTACAACCTAAAGAACAAGAAGAGAATGATGAAGAAGAAAAAGATGATCCATACGAACATTTAACATTAAAACGAATTATTATTTGCTTTTTCATCTTTTCACTATTATTAGTTGCAGCATCAATCTTTATTACATATACAACAGATGCAATCGCCAAATTTTATACTTTAGATGCAACTCTTGCAGGAGCAATCTTTTTAGCAATTGCAACTTCTCTACCTGAATTAGTATCAACATTTACATTATGTAAAAAAGGAAACTTCAATGCAGCTTTAGGCGATATTGTTGGTTCATGTTTATTCAATTTCATCATTATCGGTATTGCTGAGTTTATGGCGTATAAATCAAGCTTATTGCCAGGATTTATTAACACTCCTGATATAAAAGATGCAATTCAAATGTTATATTTAACTGTTGGAGTATTAATATTCTTAACACTTTCTTTATTGGTGAATTTCTTCTCTACTAAAAAGAATAAAGTGCAAGGAAAGATGCATTATGCAGTGTATATTATATCTGGAATAGCATTGTTATCCGGATATATTATTTTCTTAATTATTTAATGAAGATTTTTTAAAGCTTGATTTAAAATAAATCAAGTATTATTTTCTCCACTTTATAGTGCTTGAATATACTTTGCCTTTTTGGTATACTAACCCAAAATAAAAATTTGTAGAGGTAATTGAAATGGAAGCTGTGTTTGGAGAAAACACCTGTATCAATTCGTGGATGCAGCTTGTTAGAAAGGTAAGTTGGAATCTTCCAGGGCTTGAAACTGAAGAGTGTTTAGATGAACATAAACAAACCGTACTGAAGTTCATGAATAAAAAACAGGCATTATGTGTTAAAAACCAGGGAACAATCATTGGTGTTCTTCTTTTTTCACGCAGCAAGAACATGATTTGTTGTTTGGCGGTTGATCCTGAGCATCGAAAGCAGGGAGTTGCTTCGATCCTCTTGAAAAAAGCGCTGAATGAATTGGATAGAAGCAAGGAAATCACGGTGTCAACGTTTCGTGAAAATGACAAAAAAGGAATTGCGCCAAGAGCGCTATACAAAAAATTTGGATTTCAAGAAGGCGAATTAACAGAAGAATTTAAATATCCCAATCAAGTATTTGTTTTACGCCCATAAATTCCAATTTGTCGAGTTTTTATCCTTATGGCAACTTTTCAAAAGTATAGTTCACTATACTTTGCAAAACAAAGTTATATGCTTTTGTAAGTCAAAAAGGTAAAGGGTAGCAAAATTTTTGAACTTGTAAAGTATTCGTAGACACACAAAAAAGTCTATGAGTACTTTTTTTGTTATACTCATTATAAGGAGGTAATAATTATGGGAAGACCAAAAGGTGGAACTAACAAAAAACATACCAAAGAAGAAAAACTTACTA
>JAQXGN010000047.1 GCA_029006735.1 Caryophanales bacterium | reverse complement strand
TTTAAAATGTTTTCTCTAGCAGTTTCATATGAGGATAATTTAGCTATTTTGTATAAGTCTTGAAGAAGATGATAAGCTTCCTCAAATTCAGGATCTTTGTTAATACAGTATTCAATAACAGTTTGATATGATGTGAAACCATATTTGTTTGAAGCTACTTGTTGATCAAAATACCACGATTCTTTTGAATATGTATTAGCTAGTAAAAGCTTATAATATCTTTTTAAAATAGTGGCGTATTGTATATTATCGATATTATTAGTCTTAAGATGATGATTCATAATAGAAATTCTAGTTTTATTAAAAGCTTCACTTGTTAGTCTAATCCAATGAAATCGATCTGCTATATGAATACTTTTCCAAAAAAGGTTCTTACAAATGGTTCTATAGGATTCAAAAAGGTCTGTAACAACATATTCAACATTAAAACGTTCAATATCTGGTATCGTATTAAAGTAATGATAAATGTAATCTTGTAATCTAGAAGGTAAAATATCAAGTATTTCACCTGATTCTGGATCACCAATAATAAACGCATATTTACCTGCAATAGTAGAAGCTTTAAATTCATCAAAACAAATGATACGTGATAGATGACATCTATAATCATGAATATTCTTTTTAAATTCATTAGAAACAGTTGTTTGAGAAACATTGGTTCTTTTAGAAACATCTTTAAAAGATTGCTTATAAGAAGACTCTTTAAGAATATTTTCTTTTACCATAATAGATAAATTACAACCTTTAGAAATAAAGGAAGCTGGCTGATTAAAGGTCTTATTACAATATTTACACCTAGAATCTAATTTGTTTAAATAGAATAATAGAAGGATAATCATTAATATTGAAATATTTAATGGTTCTAGTGTAATAAAAATTAATAGTAATTTCTAAACTTCCACAATTAGGACAAGATAGGTTAGAATCTTTAACTTGTTCTAAGTATATATAATAAACATTATTGGTTAATTGAATATTTTTTAAAATAGTATTTTTATCTGTCAACGTTTTTGCATTTTTACAAAAAAATCAATAAACATAAGCCTGATAAAATTGTAAAAATCAAAAAACAATAAATGGTTTAATAAGAATAGTTATTTTGCATTTTCTTACGGTATTTGTTCAGATAATTTAAATAACTTTGTAACTTATATGGGTGTGATAGCGGTGGTTTATAAGTTTTTTTAACCTTAGGTGTAGGAGATTCTAAAATAGAATCTTCGCGATGAATTTGAAATTCTTCTAAGTTATAACAAAACTCATCAATAATAGCTGCTAACTCTCCATCAAATTTTTTAACAACTAAACACTGAGTTTTTGGAACGGGAACAACAACATTACCACTTGCGTTAATAAAATGATAGTAATGGTTTTTATATTTAATACAACCTCCATTATCAGTTGTTCTAAGTGAAACAATAGATAGAGCTTCATTAATTTCGGAGTTATCTATTTGCTTTTCGAATGCATCTATGGTATGATTATATGGTAGAGCGAACTGACTATTGAATTCGTTTATATAGGAGAGTAGGAATTCATTAGCCTTGTCTACACAATCAATATTTTTAAGACGCATCTCAATTGGCAGACGACTTTGGAGAGTTTGGAAGAGCCTTTCGATGCGTCCTTTTACTTGTGGTATAGAAGAAGTCGAAAGGGCAATTCCAAGGCGATGACACATAAAGCCATATTGGGTAAAAGTATCACGTTCATCCGAAGACTTACCATTTTTGTTATAATTGAAAATAGTGCGATTATCGGTTAAAATTTGGGCAGGAATGCCATAATTTTGAAGGATTTGCTTAGTAATTTGATAATAACCATATAAAGTTTCCTGTTTATCAAAGAAAAGGCCAAGAATCCTACCAGTAGCGTCATCAATCGCCGCATGTAAGTGATATTTAGAATCACCGAACCAATGATGGACCGAAGCATCCATTTGAACAAGTTCGCCAAAATATTTAGAACGTTCTTTACGAGGATGAGCCTCAGTAGAATCAAGTAAATGATCCGCAACGATAGCTTGTTCAAAATCGGATAATTTGGCTTTATTTAGGAGTTTTTCTTTAATTAAATCATTACGTTTTTTAATAGTATCACGTCTAGACTTAGGAGAATAGAAACCAGCATTACGTAAAGTGTTGTGTATAACAGAGCGAGAGATAGAAATATTATAATCTCTTTTTAAAATATCAGTAAAATGAGAAAAATTAACATCTGTACCTAACGAATAATAAATATCAATAATTCTCTTTTTAATATCATCAGAAATAGTATGAGAAGGTTTATGATCATGATTTTTATGTCTAAAGCCAAGTTTACCTTCATTACGATATTTATTAACAAGATTATAAGCAGTTTTAAGAGAAACTTTAAGTTTGAGAGAAAGATTCTTAAAGTTAGTAGAATTATTATCTACAAAAGATTTTACAGTATCATATTTAAATTGTTCGTTCACGGTTAAAATTATTCCTTTCATGGTTATACCTCCTATGCTAATATAAAACGTAAATATAATAACATAAGAATGGTATTTTTGTAAATATCATAAAACAATTATTTTGAATATATCACAAAACAATCATAA
>JAQXGN010000046.1 GCA_029006735.1 Caryophanales bacterium | reverse complement strand
GATGCCTTCTTGTTGGAGGGCTTGTACCTATGTGGCATCACGCCGAAGCCCGACACGCTGAGCACCAACAACGACCTGCATAAGACTGCCCTCGGCGCAGAGCAGACGGTGGCGTGGCAAGCGTTTGCAGAGACGATGGATGCGGTGAAGACGCTGCAAGCAAGGGGCTATAAGGTCTATGCCGTAGAGCAAGCGCACCACTCCATCACCCTTGAGCAAGCTGCCGAAGAAGTTAAGAACTCTCAACTCTCAACACTAAACGCTCTACCCTCCACGCTCAACGGCATCGCCATCGTGCTGGGGCATGAGGTGTTTGGTGTGGCACAGGAGGTAGTAGATGCCTGCAACGGGTGCATTGAGATTCCTCAGTACGGCACCAAGCATTCGCTCAACGTCAGCGTAACGGCAGGCATCGTCATGTATGCCCTTGCCACCGCCATGCGGAGCAAGAAGACCCTCTAATTCTCCCTTAAAGGGAGACTTATAAATAAGTATTGTCTAACCAAAATTACCGCTCCCTCTCAGCACCCTCCCTTTAAGGGAGGGACGGGGAGGGTCTCTCAACTCTCATGCACTTAAACAGATGGATATTAGGAGGTTTGGGTTTTGCATTACGCGGACCCATAGGTGCCCTGATTGGGGTAACCATTGCCATACTACTGGAAGAATATCATCAAGTGTCACAAATTCAAAATAATTCTAAATTTGAGACAATTATGATAAAGTTACATCAACCTTATTTAAAAGCCAATCTTCAATATTAAAATGAGTTATTCCATCTTTAGACATATCATATTCATCTAAACTAAATACATATTTTGGTGATGGATCACGAACGGAATCAAAAGCACCAAATTCTCTTTCAATAACATCATCGCTTGATAATAAATACGCAACTTGGATAAAACATTTCTTACCATCTTTCATAGCAACAAAGTCAATTTCACCTTTATATGTTTTACCAATCTTAACATCATATCCTCTATATAGTAATTCATTATAGATGAGATTTTCTAAAGAATGAGCCACAAATATTTTATTAGAATCATTACAAGCAAGTAAGAATCCATTATCCACAACAAATTGTTTTTCAATATGTTTTAAAGTCCTTTTAGTTGCTATATCATATCTTTTTACTCTTGATATTAAACAAGCCTGTTCTAATTTTTCTAAATATCTATAAACCATTTTTCTATAAATATCACCTTGATTATTTAAATTATAATAATCAACAATATTTTGAACTGAAAATTCTTTTGAAGCATTATTAATAATATATTTAGAAATCAATATAAATGTTTCTTTATCAATTTTAGATTTATTATTACAAATATCTTTATCAATAATGCCATAATAAATTGATTTTAAATATTCTTTAATATCTTCTTCTAAATCATAATCCATTCTTTGTGGCATGCCACCAAATCTAATATAGTTTTGTAAAGGCTTTTTAGGGAGTTCTAATCCATTTTCTTCATAGTATTTAATAAACTCACTATAAGTAAAAGGCATTATTTTAAATTCTTTACATCTACCAACAAGTAAACTTGCAAGCCTACCAGATAAAAGTTTAGAATTACTTCCTGTTACAAAGATTGATACATTTTTTGTTGCTTTAAGTGAAGCTAATACTTTTTCAAACTGTTTAACGTGTTGAATTTCATCTAAGAAAATATAATATTTATTATCATCAACAATTTGTCTTAAGATATAATCATTTAACTTATTATTATTTTTAATTTTAGAAAATTTTACATCCTCAAAATTAATAGATATAATATGATCTTCTCTTATTTTTTTCTCATTAATTAACTCTTCTTTAATTTGATTTAACAAAACACTTTTGCCACATCTTCTTACACCAGTTAAAACCTTGATCAAATTAGATTCATAAAATCTTCTTATGTTTTTTAAATATTGATTTCTTTTAATTAGCATAGACTTTCACCTCACGTTCATTATATCATAAAATTAAATCATATGTCACAAATTTAAAATTTTTTTTAATTTGTGACACATAATTAACACTTTATTTAAACAGAATCGTTAAGTTTTCTATATACATTTTTTTATACTGAAAGAAGTTTTGGTTTCTTTATCCTACATTATATAAAATCTTGATTCATATTTATAGATGACATATAATCGACAAGTTTCATCTCGCTACCTAGAACCTTAAAGGAGTTATTGATTTGAGCAAGAGCTGATTTGAACTCTTTTTCACCTTCAAGACCTATCTTCAATCCAAAATTCTCTGCCATAATCAATTCCCTCCTTTCATTTAGGCATTAAAAAAGACACCCAAAATTCTTCCGTGTCTCATGAAGCATATCTTAGTGAATATGAGTCATTAGTAAAAAGACATAATGATGCTGAAAGCAGATATAGCACTCTTATGGAAGAAAACGAGATGAGGAAAACAAAATACATCGCTATTACTTCTTTTA
>JAQXGN010000045.1 GCA_029006735.1 Caryophanales bacterium | reverse complement strand
AATAAAATTTCAAGTATTATAATTATTTGGAGATTCTTATCGAATGTAAATATATGGGTGTTCCCAAGTATTAAATTATTATCAAAAAATGAATGTGTTCTCAAGCATTAAATTGCCTGTTCCCAAGCATTAGAATATTCAGTATGCTAGCGAGTTTTTTTGACTAAATGTCGATTTCGCAAAATTAAATATCGTTTAAAAATGCGAAATAAGATATAATTATTTTGAGGCGAAAAAGATGAAAATAATTGAAAGATTAGAATATTTAAATCAATTAATTAATGTAAAAGATATTCCTGATATAAAAGTTATTACTGGCGTAAGAAAATCTGGTAAATCAAAATTGATGTATATGTTTCATACATATTTAAATGATAAAAATAATAATGTGATTCACATAAAATTAAACTTAAAAGAATTTAGTGAATTAAAGAATTCAGATGAATTGTATAAATATGTTTCTAAGAAATATAATGCAAATATGAATAACTATTTATTAATTGATGAAATTCAAATGTGTAGTGACTTTGAAAATGTTATAAACAGTTTTTACGAAGAAGAAAAATATGATATATATTTGACAGGTTCAAATGCATTCTTACTTAGTAGTGATTTAGCTACTCTATTTGGTGGGCGTGTTTTTGAAGTAAAAGTATATCCATTCTCTTTTAAGGAGTATGTCATATATTATGGTATGAATGATATTGATGATTCATTTGATAAGTATTTTAAAGAAGGTGGAATGTCGGGATCATATCTATATAGGAATGAAAGCGATGCATTAAAATATGTTGAAAGTATTGTTAAAACTACTATCGTTAGAGATATTGTTGAAAAATATAAAATTAAAAATGAAGATTTGTTAAAACTTATATATGAGTTTTTAATGGATAATGTAGGCAATCAAACGTCTATTAGAAACATTGCGAATAAATTATCTTCATCTACTTATAAAACTAATGATAAGACATGCGGAGCATATATTGATTATTTATGTAAAAGTTTTCTTTTTTATCCTATTCAAAGATATGATGTCAAAGGCAACAAGTATTTAGAATCAGATAAGAAATATTATTTATCTGATTTAAGTTTTAGAAGAGCTATATTAGGAAATAGATTCTCTGATAGAGGCCATTTATATGAGAATATAGTTGCAATTGAGCTTTTAAGACGAGGATATGAGGTGTATGTAGGAAAACTGTACCAAAAAGAAATAGATTTTGTTGCAATCAAAAATGGCAAAAGAACATATATACAAGTTAGTGATGATATTACTAGAGATGAAACTTTTGAAAGAGAAATTAATCCACTTCTATCAATAAATGATTCTTATCCAAAAATGATAATAGTCAGAACAAAAAATGAAGAATCAGATTATAAAGGCATACAAGTGAAAGATATTGCAAGATGGCTATTAGAAGATAATATTTAAGTATATTTGGTTCGCATGGACGGACAAACAGCTCACCATATTGAAAGCGATGATTTGATACAGTAGAAATGCTGCATCAAGGTTTTTTTAATACCTAAATGTAGGGGTTGAAATCCTGTATTTAATAATTAAATGACCATATTAACACAAAATCTTGAGCTTTTAGGCAAAATTGAAGCTTCAATCTTAGGATTTTTTTCTATAGATAAATTTTCTCAAAGACGAAAGGGTTTTTCAAAAAATGAAAGGTGTTTGCATTTCAAAATATCAAATTATTAGTTTTTTTATAAATATGCAAACAATATATCAACCGCAAAATTATTTACAAATAAAAGTTTTGCGGTTAATATATATACAGGAGTTGATTTTATGATTAGAAGAGATTCATTATTAGGAAAAATAATTGATTATAAAGACAAAGATATTATTAAAATAATTACTGGAATAAGACGTTGTGGAAAATCTTATTTGTTGTTTGAAATATATTATAAATATTTAATTGAAAATGGGATAGATGAAGAACATATTATTTTAATAAATCTAGAATCTAAGAAAAATGAATATTTAAGATATGCTAATAATTTATATAATTATGTTGAAAATCAAATTAAAGATAAGGGAAAGTATTATATTTTTATTGATGAAATACAAATGGTAGATGGCTTTGAAGACGTTGTTAATGGAATAAAAACTGATTTTAATTCCGACTTATACATAACAGGATCTAATTCCAAACTTTTATCAAGTGATATTAACACAAAATTACGTGGTAGATGTATAGAAATTAAAGTATATCCATTATCTTTTAAAGAGTATTATGAAAATATAGGTGGAGATAGACAAAAAGCATTTAATGATTATATTATGTACGGTGGGATGCCTTACGTATCTACATTAGATAAAGATTATGAAAAAATAGAATATTTAAAAATGTTAAATGAAACAATAGGGTTCAAAGATATTATTGAACGTAACAAAATCAAAAACGAATTTTTATTTAATTCATTACTTGAATTAATGTGTTCACAAATCGGTAGTGTTGTGTCTCCTAATAAAATTGCAAAAACTTTAAAATCAAATAATTTTAAAACTGTAGACAATGAAACTATATCAAATTATTTAAAATATATTTGTGATTGCTTTTTATTCTATAAAGCATATAGATATGATTTAAAGGGGAAAGAGTATTTAAAAACATTAAATAAATATTATGTATGTGATATGGGACTTAGAAATGAAAAAATAAATTTCAGACAAGTTGAGATGACTCATATTTTAGAGAATATAGTATATTTAGAACTAATTAGAAGAAATTATATTGTTGATATTGGTAAAAATGATTCACATGAAGTTGATTTTGTTGCAAGAACATATAATGATTTATATTATATTCAGGTTTCTTTATCAATTGAAAATTCAGAAACCAAAGCAAGAGAAGTAGCAGCTTTTAAAGGGTTAGATGATGGATATAAAAAGATAGTAATAACAATGGATAACAATCCTTTGATTAGATTAGAAGATGGTTATAAAATGATTCACATATTTGATTTCTTGTTAAATGAAAACATACTCAAAGAAATTTAATATGTAATATACCTCTATTTGAACTGGAAAAGCAGAGGAATTATGATGTTATATAATAGATGCTGATTATTAATAAAATGAGGTGTGCAAAGAATAGACCATTTGCACACTGTATCAAAATTGGCCAACAAACACAATAGATATAGTATACGAATATGCTAGATTTGAATTTATCGATGGCAGTTTGTCTTTAGTTATAAATTTAAATGGATTTGCTTTCTTTCTTGAACATTTTCTTATTTTCAGGCAAGATTGTTTTCAATGATTCTATAAAAATAGTAGATAAAAATATTTTTTTAAAATATTATGAAAAAAATAAAATAGTGCTTGACTCTCCCCTTACGGGAGCAAATAGAATGGGTTGTGCAAAGAGGTGATTTGATGTTAAAAATAGGAGAATTTTCTTGCTTAGCTAAAACAACTGTTAAGACATTAAGATATTATGATGAGATTGGATTATTAAAACCAGTATTTGTCGACGATAATGGTTATCGATATTACCAAATAGATCAACTTAATGAATTACTTAAAATAGTTGAATTACGTAAATTAGATGTTACTTTATTAGATATTAAAGAAGTTTTAAAAAATAATAATCTACAAGAAGTATTAGAAAAGCAAAAATTGAATCTTGAAAATGAATTAAATAAAAAAATAGCACAAATCTCTTTGATAGAAAAATACATTTCAAAAGCAAAAAAAGGAGAGTTTATGGAAAAATACGAGGCAAAAGAAATAGTAGTACCTTCAAAAATTGTTTATTATAAACATGGTGTAATCGATTCAATGCAAGATTTATTTAATTTTGTTCTCTCTGCAGGAGAAGAATGTGGAAGATTAAACCCAACATTAAAATGTAAAAACTATTGTTATGTAACATATACAGCAAAAGAATATAAAGAAAGAGACATTGAATTAGAATATGTTGAAGAAGTAGAATCATATGGAATTGAAAATGAAAATATTAAATTTAGACAAGACCCTGAAATTAGAGCGTTATCAATTATTCATAAAGGTAAATATGAAAATTTGCAAGAAGCATATGCATATGCAGTAAATTATGTAAAAGAAAAAGGTTACTCAATATCTGGTCCAATTCGTGAAGTATATATCCACGGTTGTTGGGATGAAGACAACGAGAATAATTATTTAACAGAAATTCAAATACCATTTGTTAAGTAAATAATTATATTTTGAGGGATGAGATATCTATTAAATTAGCTATCTTTTTTGTTGTTATTGTTAGTTTGTTCGCTAAAAACCTTATATTTTTATACTGTATTATTCTTTTTTTAGATATTATTATGATTATGAATACTAGTATTTGTAGTTTATTTTAGTATTGATATGGAAATATAAATATATAATAAATAAAAAATAAAGAATATTTTTTATAAAGGTGGCGTTAGGAAGACTTTATACTTTATAATTGTTTTGATAGTAAAAATATTATTTTCATGATTTGTTTTATGGGAGGGATAATAATGGCTAACAATAGTCCTAAAGAGTTAGCTACTAAAAAGAAGATGAGTTGTACAGTTAAAAGTACAAAGTCATCTCCAAATAAAAGTAGCAAAAAAATTCAAACAAGCGTATCAAAAAATTTAACAAAGGAACTAAAAAAGAATCCAATTTCATTAATATGTGGGATAGTGTTTTTAGTTATTGGTGCAGTTCTTGGAATCTTTGGCTATAAACTAATAACTACAAATGATAAATATTTTATGAATGATTATCAATATACTTCAAATAAAGTTAATACCAATGGAGAAACTGCAAGAGAATTATATGGTGATATGGGATCAGAAGTAGCAATATTATTTGTTGAAGAAGAGTATGTTGAATTAGGTGTCACTTGTATTTGCTTTGGTGTAGATAAATCACAAGAAGTAACAACAAAATATTATTATAGAGAAGATATATCGTATGATGCTATTGAAGTTAATTCAATAGATACTTCTATTAGTGGGTTTTATTACGTATGTTATTTTAACGATACATTGAAGTATTCTAATGTAGAATTAATAAGAAATGTAATTGTAGTGGAGGTAGAAAACAATGGCTAAGAAAAAAGTATCATCGGGTCAATGCATCTCTTTTTCAATTTTTGGGTTATTAATTGGTTTAATAGGAGGAGGAACAATTGCTTATGTTTCTCAAGAATTACCAGATTCATATATTATCCCCTTAAAAGAAGAAGTAAATATAAAACAACCTTCTTTTGTTGGAGATGATTTTACGATTGAAACAATAAAGAGTAAGGATTTCTCTATTCACTTTATGGAATTAGGAAATAAATATGCAGGTGATGCAACATTAATCAAAGCAGGAACAGTAGAAGTATTAATAGATGCAGGATCAAAAGTAAGTTCTATTGATGTTATTGCTGATTATGTTGGACAATATATCGAAAATGGGTTGGATTATATTATTGTTACTCATGCACATGAAGATCACTATGTTGGATTTGCTACTAATACTTATGAAGATTCATTGTTTAGTAAGTTAAATGTTGGACCAGAAACAACATTAATTGATTTTTCTCAAATAACCGAAAATAAAGCAAGTAATAAGATGTATAAGAATTATATTAATAATGTAGATAATGCTGTCTCAAAAGGCGTAAAACATTATAAATGTGCCGAGCTAGTTAATACTGATAAAAATGTAATATCATTAAATGATAACGTTATAATGAAAATACTAAAAACTAAATTTTATGATGCTCCATCAAATACAGAAAACAATCATTCTGTTTGTACATTATTTACTGCTGGAGAATTGAATTATTTATTTACAGGAGATTTAGAAAAAGAAGGAGAAGAGTCTTTGGTTTACTACAATAATGATTTACCTAAGGTTGAAGTTTATAAGGCCGGACATCATGGATCAAAAACTTCTTCTAGTGAATTATTAATGGAAAAGATACAACCTAAAAAAGTATGTGTTTGTTGTTGTGCTGGTTCAAGTGAATACACTAAAACAGATGTAAATCAGTTTCCAACACAAGCATTCATTAATAATGTCGCTCCATATACGGATCAAATATTTGTTACAACACAATGTGTTGATTATGATAAAGGAATATATGAATCAATGAATGGCAACATCATTATTTGCCATAATATTATTGATAAACAATCACAAACTTATTGCAGTAATAACACTAATATTCTTAAAGAAACAGAATGGTTTAAATCTCATCGAAGTTGGCCTAGTAATGGAGTTTAAAATTAGTTAACACATAAAAAATATTTATTCTTTATAAAATATAATAAAGATGGTAAAATAACAACGCGTAGGAAGGATGTCTACAAATGGAAATTAATGAAAATATTGATTTAAGTGATGCATTAAAGAGTATTCAATTAAAAGAGATGACTAATGAAGAATTAGTTGATTTAAGTAACCATATTAGAGAATATATTATTGATAATGTAGCAAAAAATGGTGGACATTTAGCGTCAAATCTCGGTATTGTAGAACTCACATTAGCTATTTATAAGACATTTGATTTACCTAAAGATAAATTACTTTTTGATGTTGGGCATCAATGCTATACACACAAAATTTTATCAGGCAGATCTTTAAAGAAGTTAAGACAAGAAGGCGGCACAGATGGATTCCAAAGAAGAGATGAATCAGAATATGATTATTTTGAAGCGGGTCATTCGTCAACATCAATTTCTTCTGCAATGGGTATTGCATTAGCAAGAGACGTTAATAATCAAGACTATGAAATAATTGATGTTATTGGTGATTCAAGTATCGCTAATGGATTAGCATTTGAGGCGCTTAATAATCTTTTAGATTTTAAGCATAAATTAATTATCATTATTAATGATAATAAAATGTCTATTGCTAAACCAGTTGGTGCTTTTAATAAAATGTTTGAAAAGATTAGAAACACAAATGATAAATCATTATTTGAGTTTTTAGGCTGTGATGTTATACCTAATGTGGATGGCCATAGCTTTGTAGAATTACAAAATGCTTTAAATAAAGCAAAAACTAATGATAAAACAACAATTATTCATGTAAACACTATTAAAGGTAAAGGATATAAGTATATCAATGAGTTCAATGTTTCATCATGGCATTCAGTTAAACCATTTGATAAAGATAGTGGAATTATTCATAAATTAATAGGTGATAATGAAATATTATGGTCTAGTGTTTATTCAAAACTATTAGAAACAATGTTGATTGAAGATGAAAAATCATTATTAATCGCTGCAAGTACCACTATTCCAAGTGGAATTGAAAATCTATTTATTAAATATCCATATAAAACAAAAGATGTAGGAATCGCAGAAGAACATGCAGTTACTTTTGCTTCTGGTTATGCTTTAAGTGGAAATCATGCGTATGTATCTATGTATTCTTCTTTTTTACAAAGAACATATGATCAAATAAATCATGATATTGCAAGAAATAATGGTCCTGTAACTTTTTTAATTGATAAAGCAGGATTAGTTGGATCTGATGGAGAATCTCATCAAGGTATTTTTGATGAATCATTTTTGTTAAATATGCCAAATGTTGCAATTGCAATGGCAAAAGATAATGTTGAGGCAGAAGATTTATTCAAATTTGCAAGAAATTATTCTCATCCTCTTGCTATTAGATATCCATTTACTTCCACAAAAATTATGAATAATCCACATCGAGAAGTTACTTTAGGAAAATGGTATATAGAAAAGGAAGCAAACGATAAGAAAATTGCTGTTATTTCTGTTGGACCAAAAACTAACGTTTTATCGGAAAAACTAAATAATATTACATTAATTCACGCTCTATTTGTTAAACCAATGGATGAAAAAGTATTATCAAGTTTATTAGATTATGAAAACATTATTGTATATGACTGTTTCGGTATAACAGAAGGATTCCCATTCCATGTTCAAAATAAATTATTAGAAATGAATTATAAGGGTAGGATTAAACTATTTGGATTACCTAATGCATACATAAAAAAAGGAACAATAGAAGACCAAGAAAAAAGATATAAACTTGATATTCAATCGTTTATATCTTACATAAAATCTATTTGATTTATTCTTTTATTTTTCCAAATCTACGATCTCTTGAACAATATTCTTCTAAGCATTCTATGAATGCTTTTTCTTTGAAATCAGGCCAATAAATTGGGGTAAAGATAAACTCGGAATATGCTAATTGATATAATAAATAGTTTGATAAGCGACACTCACCTGAAGTTCTAATCATTAAGTCAACTTCAGGGAGATTACCCGAATCTAAGTATGAATATACTAATTTTTCATCAATATCATCAATAGAAAGTAGATTGTTTTTTACATCTGAGGAAATGGTTTTTATTGCTTTAGTTATTTCTTGGCGAGAACCATAATTTAAACAAATGTTAAATACAAAAGCATTGTTATTTTTAGTTTTTTCTATCGCATTATTTAATATCAATCGAGTCGCTTGTGGAAGGTTTTATGAATAAACCAAATGTTGTATTATTACAATATTTTTAATAAAAACATCGATGTTTTAAAGGAAAAACTCAACTATATATTTAAATAAACAATCGATTTCTTCTTGTGGCCTATTCCAATTTTCTGTTGAGAAAGCATATAGGGTAAATACTTTGATATTATACCTCATGCATAAATTAAAAATCTCGATTATTCTTTTGCATCCTTCTTTATGACCTAAAGTTCTTGGAAGACCTCTTTTCTTTGCCCATCTTCCGTTTCCATCCATAATTATAGCAAGATGATTTAATGGTTTTGTTAACTTAAAATTTTCCATTATAATTCTCCCTTAGATATATTGATAACTCATTAATAATTTTAATTGGAGTAGATGTTCCGCTTGTTATTAAAACCTCATTATAATCTTCTAAGTTCTCATTTAATAAATCAAGGTAATTATTTATTTTAATTACTTTTTTTGCCTTTTTTGTTGATAATGCTAATTGGTATAATTTATCTGTATTTGAAGATTCTTTTGAGCCGACAACAATAATCAAATCATAGTATTTATCTAATTTAATAATATTTTCTTGTCTTATTTTTGTTGCATTACAGATTTCATCTATAATTTCAGCTTTTGGTAAATGTTTTTTTATATCATTAAATATTTGTTTTAATTCTAATAACGATAAAGTAGTTTGATTTATAATTAATGGGTTTTCGGTTTTTATTTTAGAATAGTCAATACCGTTTTCTATATCGTAAAGAACAATGTCTTTTGATAGAGATAATGCTGCGATTGTTTCTGGATGATTTTCTTTACCAATGAAAATAATACCTCTATTTAAATTTTTAATAACATTATTAAAATTATTATGAACTTTATCACAAGTAGTATCATAAAAAGTGATTTTTTTCTTTTTTAAATAATCTTCATATCTTTTATCATGTCCGTGTGCAGTAAAAATTAATATATCATCGGAAGAAAATGAATCTAATTGTTCATACATATTTTTATAATTCACATCAACTGTAGTTATTCCATAATTCAACAAATGATTTATTACATCAGTATTATGGATTAACTGGCCAAGAACATAAATATTTTTATCAGGGTGTAAAGAACGTATTTCTAACGCCTTGTTTATTGCATTATATACACCTTGACAATATCCAATTGGTTTTAATAATGTAACATTCATACTAATTAATAATATCTCCAATCAACAAATCTATTATAATTTATTATTCTATTTTTTAAAATAAAAAGACACAAATGTGTCTTCCTACTTATCTAATAATAATTTAATTGATTCGATTTTTACCGATAAAGTAAATATTCTAGTAGCCAGTTCCAAATCCTTTAAAGGTGGATAACTTGGAGCAATTCTTATATTATTATCTCTTTGATCATAGTGATATGGATAAGCAGCTCCAGCTGGTGTTAATTCGACACCGGCTTTTTTACATCTAGCGATAATTGCTTTTGCACAGCCATCATTTGAAGTGAAAGAAATAAAATATCCACCACGTGGTTTTGTCCAACTTCCGATTTCTAAACCACCTAATTCTTCTTCAAAAATATTTTCTACTAATTCGAATTTTGGGCGTAAAATATCGGCATGTTTTTTCATTTGTTCTTTAACACCTGCTAGGTTTTTAAAATATCTAACATGTCTTAATTGGTTTACTTTATCATGTCCAATTGTTTGAATTGAAAATTGTTTTTTGATATCAACGATATTATTTGGAGATGTTGCAATAGCAGCAATTCCACTACCAGGGAAACTAATTTTTGAAGTTGATGTAAATTTATATACTAAATCTGGATTACCTGCTTTTTTACATTCGTCTAATATCTCTAATAAGAAATCTTGTTTATCTTCATATAAATGGTGAACAGAATATGCATTATCCCAATATATTCTAAAGTCTCTAGCAGCAGGTTTTAATCTTGCAAATCGTTTAACAACCTCTTCTGAATAAGTAATACCATTTGGATTAGAATACTTTGGGACACACCAAATACCTTTAATGGATGGATCAGAAGATACTAATCGTTCAACCAAGTCCATATCAGGGCCATTTTCATTCATAGGAATATTAATCATTTCAATTCCGAAGTATTCGGTAATTGCAAAATGACGGTCATAACCAGGAACTGGGCAAAGCCATCTAACTCTATCTAATTTGCACCATGGAGTTGATCCCATAACACCTTGATTAACACTTCTAGAAATACAATCAAACATTACATTTAATGAGGAATTACCGAAAATAACGATATTATCGCTTGGAACTTCAATGATTTCACCAAGGAGTCTTCTGCATTCTTCAATTCCAAGTAAAACACCATAATTTCGACAATCAATACCATCTTCACATGTTAAATCTTCTTTTGAAGAAAGAACATCCATCATACCCATAGATAAATCTAATTGTTCTTGACATGGTTTACCTCTAGACATATTTAAATGTAAGTCTAAATTCTTGTACTCTTTAAACTTAATTTTTAGTCTTTCTAATTCATTCTCTAATTCTACTTTATTCCATTCTTTGTAAGGCTTAATCACTATTCATCACCTTCTTTTATAGAATTAATTATAAACATAAGTTTTTAACTTTAAAAGAAAAATAAAAATCAAATAGAAAAATATAAAATATTTATAGAACTAGGATAAATCTAAGAGTAATATGTAATATATATTTTAATAAAATAATTAAATTGAAAAGGGGTAAGATAATATGATTACTAACGAATATGTAAAACGAGTTTTTGAAGATTTTTGCAAAATTAATACTGGTAAACCAGAATATATTCAAGCTTGTCAAGAAATTTTAGAATCACTTGAATTAGCAGTAGAAAAAAATCCTTCAATCGAAAAGAATCATTTGTTAGAAAGGTTTTTAGAACCAGAAAGATTTGTTCATTTTCGTGTTGCATGGTTAGATGATAATAATGAAATTCATGTAAATAGAGGGTATAGAGTACAATATAATTCAGCTATCGGACCTTATAAAGGGGGTATTAGATTTCATCCATCAGTAAATGAATCAATCATAAAGTTTTTAGGTCTTGAACAATGTTTAAAAAACTCCTTGACTACATTACCAATGGGAGGAGCAAAAGGTGGTAGTGATTTTGATCCAAAAGGAAAGTCAGATAATGAAATAATGAGATTTTGCCAAGCATTTATGACCGAATTGTATCGTCATATTGGACCTAATACAGATGTTCCAGCAGGAGATATCGGTGTTGGTGGAAGAGAAGTTGGTTACATGTTTGGACAATACAAGAGAATTAGAGATGAATTCACAGGTGTATTAACTGGGAAAGGACTATCTTTTGGTGGATCGTTAGTAAGAAAAGAAGCAACTGGATATGGATTATGTTATTTTACTGATAAAGCATTAGATGTATTAAAACATGATAGTTTTACCGGAAAAACCGTTGTTATTTCTGGATCTGGGAATGTTGCAATTTACGCATTAGAAAAAGCAATACAATTAGGTGGTAAAGTTGTGACTATGTCTGATTCTAATGGGTGGATATATGATTCAAACGGTGTAAATATCGAGGTAGTAAAACAAATTAAAGAAGTTGAAAGAGGCAGAATAAAAGAATATATCAATCGTGTCCCGGGAGCTAAATATTATGAAACAAAGCCAGGCGCTCCTAAAGTATGGAGTGTTCCTTGTGATATAGCATTACCTTGTGCAACTCAAAATGAATTAGATTTAAATGATGCTGTAGAATTAGTAAAAAATAAAGTCACAATCGTATGTGAAGGGGCTAATATGCCTACTACTTTAGAAGCAGCACATTATTTAATTGACAATGGTGTTATTTATGGTCCAGGAAAAGCAGCAAATGCTGGTGGAGTAGCTACTTCAGGATTAGAAATGTCGCAAAATTCTTATAGATTGTCTTGGACGTTTGAAGATGTCGACCTTAAACTAAAAAATATTATGGAGAATATCTTTGACAATATTCATTCAACAAACAAAAAATATGAATTAAAGGAAAATGATTTATTAACTGGAGCAAATATTGCAGGGTTTGATAAGATAGCTTCTGCGATGTTAGCACAAGGCTTATTTTAAGATAGTTGTATTAAAAAATCGAGAGGAACATATCAATTTGAACCGCTAATTGTCAAGTGGCAGTTCAATTATCCATCTCGATTTTTTGTTGTATATAATTAATACTTTTATGATATATTAGTATTTAGTTTTTCTAAGAAAAGTCTTTTATTTTATAAATATTATACCTAATATAACTACTGCGATTAATAATAATCCATAACTAATTAATTCTAATGTAAATGGGAAAGTGTGAGATCTAACATGAATACATTCTTTTGTTGCTTTTATGATGAATTCAACCTTTTTAGTATAGTGGTGAACATCATCATTATTTAAGTTTTCAGATGATGTGTTTTCAGCAATTTCCTTATTTTTTGATTTTCTATGGAATAAATAAATAATAAAGTCTAAACTAATTGCAAGATAACGCATGAAATATAATGTAAATAACACTGCACCATTAGTCATTACTGGTCTTAATATTAATGTGTCTAAATCTAATTTAGCAGGCCACAAATTTACATACTCATTCTTTTTAATGAATACTGTTCTTACTAATCCCAAATATACTATTAATCCAATTGATATTGAGATTAATGCTCCTTTTAATGATTCCCAACCAAAGAAACTAATATGATGAGTAAATTTTTCAACACCAAAGAACGAGTTACTAGCAGCGATAATGTTTTGGTTAATTATATTTGGGATAACGCCAATTACAGGAATAAGAATAACACTCAACGTGAATACAACTATTGATAAAGGAGTAATATATTTTTTATTATTATCAAATTCTTTTTGTTTTTCTGAATCTAAATTTTTTTCGATGAATAAACAAACAAATATTTTGGTCATATAAGCGACAGTTAAGCCACCAGAGAGTAAGAATATCCATTCAACTGCTTTAAAACTAAATAACGCAAAACCAGTTAATGAATTTAGATGAATATACTCAACAATTGCTTCATGAATCATTGTTTTTGATGTATATCCATTAAAGAAAGGAATTCCCATTATTCCTAATGTTCCAATTAGGAAAATAATCATTAAGAATGGCTTTTTTCTACCAAAACCCCTTAGTTTATTTAAATCTAATACATGGACACTCATCGCAACAATGCCTGCACACATATATAAAACTAATTTTAATAATGAGTGATTAACCATGTGAAGAAGTGCACCACATTGTGCTAATCCACCTTCTTCGCCAAGTAATATCATGAAAGAAAGTCCAACTAAAATAAAACCAATTTGTGACATAGAAGAACAAGCAAGAGTTCTTTTTAAGTTTGTTGAGAATAATGCTAACAACGCTCCTAAGAACATAGTAATGACTGCTAGAATAAGAAGAACTATTGCAAATGAATAGGTAGCAAAGAAGATATTGCTGGAGATAATAATAATTCCAAACACCCCACATTTTGTTACTATTCCAGACAATAATGCACTTACCGGAGCAGGAACTGGATGAGTTTTTGGTAACCAAATATGTAAAGGATACATATCTGCTTTAGAACCAAATCCAAATAACAACAAAATACCACCAGCATATAAAGTACTTGTTACACCATTTGCTTTAACAAATGTTTTTATATTATCAAAACTTAATGATAATACTTGATTATACACAAGGAAAATTCCAATAAGTAATATAACGCTAGCGATAATTGTAACACCTAAATAAGTAGTTCCAACATTCAATGCTTCTTCTGATTCTTCATGAATAATTAATGGGTAAATTGCAAATGACATTAATTCAAAAAATATAAATGCAGTTAATAGATCATTTGATAAAAATAAACCAACAACGCCTGCTAGTGAAACTAGATAAAAGAAATAATATCTTTCTTTTTTTTCATAGTGGTGCATATATTGTTTAGAAAAAGTTATTGTCATTAACCATAAAAATATAGATATTAGAGAATAGAGGATTCTAAAGGTATCAACTTTAAATGAAAAAATATGAAGAATAGTAACTTCTGTTTGATTTAAAGATTTAAACATTATTGCAAAAAAAACAATTATTATCATTTCAATAACATTTGAACCAATAAATATTGCTTCTCTAACTTTTGGCCATTTTTTAGAGATAAAATAAGCGGGTATGCTTATTGTTAAAGGGAATAAAATTAAGAACAATACTAATCCTAAAAGCATTTTTATTAACCTCCATATAAATATGTAATATGCTGAGTTATAGCATTTTTAAGTGCTATTGATGGAAGATTTTAAATGGAAAATCTTCAAAATTTCACAATTTATAATTAGAAATAAATGTGAAATGATAATGAAATATATCAATTTTCAAAAGTTTACTGATGATATTTATAATGATTAATGAACATAAAATCATTGTCATTATAAAAAACTCCTGACGGCTATACTATATAATAGTTAAAAAGATAAGTCGATAGTTAATTAAAAAAAGCATCAACAAAAAAATAAATCAAATAGACGTAAAAAAAAGTAAAAAGAATAAATTCTTTTATAGTTAAAATTAAATGACTATGATATACTAATCCCGTAAAGGAGATTTAGTAATTATATGGGACTATTCGGATCTAAAGGTCGTAACCATCTAAAGGGTTATAAAGAATTATCTAAACATTCAGAAATTATTAATCTTGAAGCAAAGGAAGGAATGAAAGTTTATTTCCCAACTATGGCTCCTAATAGAACTCCTATCACATATGATGTAAAACCAGGTGATAAAGTTTTAGCAGGCCAAAGAATTGGTGTTAGAACTGATTTTTATGTTCCAATTTATTCTTCTGTTTCAGGAACAGTCTTAGCTAATGAAAAAGTATTCAGCACTCAACTTGGAATGCCTATTCCTCACGTTGTAGTTGAATCGGACGGTAAAAATGAATTAGCTGAACCATTAAAAACTGTTAGTTTAGATAGCTCTGTAGACGAAATTTTTGATGCTATTAAAGAGTCTGGTATTTGCGGTATGGGTGGCGCAGGTTTCCCAACATACGTCAAATATTCTGGAAAAAATAATGGCAAAATTCACACATTACTCATTAATGGAGTTGAATGTGAACCATTCTTAACAACAGACTTTGTTAAGATGGAAAAAGAAGCAGATAAAGTAGTAAAGGGACTTGAACTTTTACTTAAAGTATCTGGTGCAACAAAAGCAATTGTTTGCCTTAAAGTTCATAAGGAAGAAGCAAGAGATGCTTTAAAAGCTGCTATTGGTAATCGCCAAGACATGGTTGTCAGAGAAGTTCCTGACCAATATCCAATGGGTTGGGAAAAAACATTAGTACAAGAAGTAATGAAAAAATCATATGAAAAGTTACCAAGCGAAGTAGGAGTAATTGTTAATAATGTTCAAACAGTTATTTGTTTAGGAGATGTATTATTAACAGGTCATCCAGTTACTGATCGTCTTGTAACTGTTTCAGGTAACGCAATTAAAAATCCAACAAATGTAAATTGCAAAATTGGTACATTAGCAAAAGAATTAATTGCTGCTGCAGGTGGATATACTGAAGAAGAAATTTCATTAATTCCAGGCGGCCCAATGTGTACAAAAGCAGTTAATACAGATAATTTCCCAATGTTGTTACCAATGGGATCATTAACAATATTGAAATTCAGAAAAGTTGTTGCAGATGCTTGTTTAAGATGTGGACAATGTACATACAATTGCCCAGCTCAATTACAACCAGTTGAGTTAAAGAGAGCATTTGATAGTAAAGATGTAACAAGAATGATTGAACTTGATGCAATGTCATGCGTTGAATGTGGCACATGTTCATATATTTGTCCATCACATATTGAAGTCACTGACTATGTAAAAAAATGTAAAGCATTAGTCAGACTTAGAAAAAAATAGGAGGGTGATAAAATGACATTTAAACAAAGTCCAGCACCTTATCAAAGAGGGAAAAAATCCACACTCCAAATTATGATTGAATTAACAATCGCATTAGCTATTGTTTGGATTGCTGCAGTAGTCACTACATTCTTAAAAGCAGGAACAAAATATGGCATTAATTCAATCTTCTTAATGGTAGTTTCAGTTGCAGTCACATTTGTTTGTGATGTAGTTGTAACTATATTAAAGAGTGGATTTAAATTTAATAAAGATTTATTAGTTAATATTAGACATGATATCATTCATAGCTATTCTTGGGTTACTGCAATGATTTTCACATTATGTTGCCCAGTTTGGACAAGATATTATGTTATCGTTGTTGGTTCAATTTTCTCAACATTAATTGGAAAACATGTATTTGGTGGATTTGGAAAAAATATTTTTAATCCAGCAGCTATTGGTAGAATTTTTATCGCAATCTGTTTTGGCGCAGAATTAGGTGCTCCAAATGGATTTGGTGTTGCAGCTGATGGTTCTACAGGAGCAACAGTTACAACAGTTATTAATTCTTCAATGAATTGGCTAGGTGATAATCCAGTAGCAGGATATAAAGTAATTGATTTATTAACAGGTAATTACTTTGGTGCAATGGGTGAAACATTTACTATTTTATTAGTAGTTTTAGGTATTATCCTTGCTATTAGAAAAGATATCAACTGGAGAGCTCCAGTATTCTATGTCGGTACGGTAGCAGTATCAGCATTATTAATTGGCTTAGTATTAGGATTCAAAAATCCAGGATTATACTTACTTTATCATTTAGCTACAGGTGGATTATTATTTGGTGCAGTATTTATGATTACTGATCCAGTAACTACACCTACATCACCATTTGGTAATTGTTTAATTGGTGTTGTTGCTGGCTTACTTGTAGTATTAACAAGAATTGCTACTAACGCTGCAGAAGGCGTTGTTTACTCATTAGTAGTTGTCAACTTGATTTCACCAATGATTGATGCATTAGTAAAAGGCAAAACATCAAAACGTTTACCAGTAAAATATAGTGTAACATTTGGTGCAGCAGCTGTATCAGTCGCTTTATCTATCGGTGTTGCATGGGCACAAAATGGTGGAAGAGAATTATATGCTATAAATGGACTTTCTATTGAAGAGTACAATAATGTTAAAGCTTCATGTAATGTTGATTGGATTTCTGCAAATGATTATGACTTCAAAGTATATTCAAAAGAACAACCAGCTACTGTTCAAGCAGCATATTCTATTATTGATAAAGATGGAAATGAAGTTGGTGTAGTATATTTAGCAGATTCAAAACTTTCTGGTGGTAAATTTGTAATTGAAACTGAAGAATACACTTTAAGCGCAGATGGTTCTATTTATGTTGTATTTGAATTAGCAACAAAAAATATCGTTGGTGTTAGCTTAATTAAAGGCTCGACAGCAGAAATGTATAATAAAAAAGCACAAGATTGGTATAATGAAAACCTCAACATTAGTGGTGGTTTAGTAAATTATGTTCCTGCAATGGATGGTACAATTGGTGCTTCTTATTCAGTATTAGGATTCCAAAAATTAATTAAAGTTGCTTATGATGCATTCGTAAGTGATTATGGTGCTTAGGAGGTAATGAAATATGAATAAAATGATTAAACTACCATTATTCTTAGGTATTGTCGGTGGCATTTGTGGTGGGTTGTTAGCAGGTACTCACGCATTAACAAAAGGAAAGATTGAAAAAGACGAAAATATCAGAAAAAATGCTGCATATTTAGTCCACTTTGCTGATCTTGCAAATACTAGAGTAGCTGATTCAGCTAGCTTCCAAGCAGTTTGGTCAACTCATAAAAACATTAAAAATATTAATGTAATTGAAGTATTAAACTCTTCTGAAGCTGTTATTGGTAAAGTCTATGAAGCAACAGTAAAAGGATTTGCTGATGATATAGTATTCACAGTTTCATTTAAAGATTCTTCAATCAATAAATTCGTTGTTATTAATTCAAAAGAAACAGCACAAGGGGCTGCATTTATCGCAGCATTTGATGGAGCAGCAAATGTTTCGATTGATAAAGTTGTAGATTACAAATCAGGATCAACAACTACTTATGGTAATGTAAATGAAGCAATTCAAGTCTGCTACGCAGATTATAAGGGAAACTAGGAGGGAAAATATATGAGTAAAAGATTAAAAATTTTCTTAAATGGTTTAATATTTGAAAACCCAACACTAGTTATTTTCTTAGGTATGTGTCCTGCATTAGGTACTACAAATACAGTTGAAAATGCATGCTATATGTCATTATGTGTATTGGCTGTTTTAGTTCTTTCTAATATTATTATTTCTTCAATTAGAAAAATTGTACCAAATGAAGTTCGTATTCCTGTCTACATTATTATTATTGCGACATTAGTTTCTGTTATTGATATGTTATTCCATGCATACCTTTCATACGATGTTTACAGTGCTTTAGGATCATTCATTTCTCTTATTGTTGTTAACTGTATCATTTTAGGTAGAGCAGAATCATTTGCAAGCAAAAATACTGTAGTAGATTCAATTGTTGATGGTGTTGGATACGCTTGTGGATTTGCTGCATCAATTATTGTTGTTGCATTATTCAGAGAAGTAGTTGGCACAGGTTGCTTATCATGGGCAGGCCATAGTGTAACTATTATTCCAAGCGCATATGTTATTTCAATCTTTGCTTCTAATTCTGGAGCATTTATCGCTCTTGGGTTAGTAGTTGCATTATTTACAGCAGTTATGAATGCAATTAAAGATAGAAAAGCTAAAAAATTAAAGGAGGCTAAATAATTATGGAAATTATTGGAATCGCATTTGCTGCATTATTAGGTAGCAATATTGTATTATCAAGATTTTTAGGTATTTGTCCTTTCCTTGGTGTTTCTAAAAAATCATCAAATGCAATTGGAATGGGGTTGGCACTCATTGTTGTTGTTACTTTATCTTCCATGATTTGTTATGGATTAGATAAATTATTAGTATTACTTGGAATGGCAAGCTATCTTGAATTAGTTGTATTCATTTTAGTTATTGCTTCATTTGTTCAATTATTAGAATTCTTCTTAAAGAAATATATTCCAAGCTTATACAAATCATTAGGTGTTTATCTTCCTTTGATTACAACAAACTGTGTTGTCTTACAAGTTTGTTTAGATTTAGTTTCAAGAGAATATAATTTCTTACAAACAATTACTTATTCTGTCAGTACAGCTGCAGGTTATATGCTTGTTATTGTCTTATTCTCATTCATTCGTATGAGATTAGATAATCAAGAAATGCCAAAAGCATTTAAAGGTAATGCAATTGCTTTAATTACAGCAGGATTAATGGCAATGGCATTTATGGCTTTCTCTGGATTTAAATTCTAATCGGAGGAAAGAATATGCAATTCGAAGAAATTCTTATTTCAATTGGAATTGTATTAGTTTGTGTCGCTTTATTTGTTGGAACTTATTTATTAAATAAAAAAACAAAAAAGCCAGAAGGATGTGAAAATTTAGAAGAGAATTGCTCGGGTTGTTCTCTAGTTGGATGTTCACACCATCCTTCAAATAATTTAGAAGAAAAAGAAAAAAAGGAGAATTAGATATGCCAAAAGAATTAATATCCATTTTAATCGCTCTTGCTGTTGTATTTGCAATCGCATTTGTTCTTGGTTTAGTATTAGCTCTTGCAGATAAATTCTTAAGAGTAGAAGAAGATAAACGTATTGAAGAAGTTACAGGTATGTTAGCTGGTGCAAACTGTGGTGGATGTGGATATCCAGGATGTGCAGGTTTAGCTGCAGCAGTTGTTAATAAAGAAGTTGACAATTTAAATTCTTGTAGACCTACAAAACCAGAAGCAAAAGAAAAGATTAAACAATATTTAAGAGAAACGCCAGGTCCTGATGGATCAACAATTAATCTTAAATAAAAAATATGAAATGGCGTCAATTAAGACGCCATTTTATTCATTATTAAAGGAGAAGAATATGAAAAAAATTAATAGATTTTTAACATTAGGTTTATTAACTCTATCACTTTTTTCATGCTCTGAACGACCAATCAATGAAGGTATTTGGATAAAATATACATCTACTAGTCTTAAAATAGCAAATAAAGATAACATAAACATTGAACCATTTAATACAGTTATGTCTATTAATTATTTTAAGAATAGTAAATATAGTTTTAATGAAGATTTTGATAGTAAATTAGAATCAGTTTTTTTAGATAACATTGAAACATTACATAAAAAATTCGATCGACATTATTATTATTTAGATGACGACAATAATCTTATTACATCGATAAAGACAATTAATGATTCTTATGGAACAGGAGAAGAAGTTTTTTGTTCAGAAGAATTATATGGATTAGTAAAATTAGGTGTTGAATATAGTGAATTAACAAAAGGATACTATAATTTCTTCGCGGGTGGTTTAGTAGAGTTCTGGGATGAGATCATTAGTGAAGTAAGTGATGGAGTAGAAGTTGATCGATTAAAACAAATCGATCCTTACTATAGCAAAGAACAAAAGGAAATTATGGAAAACTATAGTTTATCTATGCCTACTTTAGAAGAAATAAATCAACTGATTACTTTTAATGATGAAAAGAAAAGTATTATTTTCAATTCCATTGATGATTTTATTAAAGAAGATGGAACAATTTTGTCAAGAAGCCAAAAAGATTCAAAATATCGTCCAAGTATTACTTCTGGAGGTATCGCAAAAGGATATGCAACTGATTTACTAAAAATTAATCTCACTAAAGAAGGATACACCGAAGGATGGTTAAATAGTGGATCATCATCAATTACTTTGTTATCTAAACCATCTTTTGAAGAATATGGGTATCAAAATATTGGGATAGCAGATCCAAAAACTTCATCTTTCTTTCGAAAAGCAGCGCTAACTTTAAAATTGTATGAAGAATCATCTATATCAACATCGGGTAATTATACAATTGGAAAATCATATTATTTAAATGTAGAAGGTGGAAGAATTTATCGTCACCATATTGTAAATCCTTTTACAGGAGATTGTCCTCAATATCATAATTCTGTAACCTTATATTCAAAAAATTTTTCCAATGGAGAATTAGATGCTTTATCAACTGCCTTTGTCTCTTTGTCTGTTGAAGAAGGATTAAAGTATCGAGAAGAGTTATTAAAACAAAAACAAGGATATGATTTAGAAATCATTTATATGGATGATTTACCAACAAACGCGGACAAATTACAGATTACTACTACAAGTGATTTCAATAAATCATTAGAAATAGTTTCAGAAGGATCGAAAGTAATCTATGCATAAAGGTTTTTCTTTAAAATTTAAGGTGTTTGATATCTTTGTAATAGTATTTACACTTCTAGCATCAACTGGAATAATTTTAGGCGTGATGTTAAAGAACAAAGGAAATGAAAGAATTGTAAGAATATATCATCAAAATGCATTAATTGAGAATTGTCAAGTTGACCTTAATACATTGACTCAGGATATGGAAATCGTATTAAAAAAAGAAGATTACCCTAAGTTAATCGCGGATTTTACCATTCAAATTAGTCCCAAAAAAGGAATTAGAGTTCACAATATCGAATGTTATGATCATACTTGTGAAAATATGGGATGGATTAATATTCCGAATTTAGATATTATTTGTATTCCCAATGACGTAAGAGTAGTAATTGAATCATCTAAAGGATCAGGAGATACTATTATTGGATTTGATGGAGGTGTGGATTATGCAGAATAAATCACATCGTACCATTAATAAGATTACTCAATTAGCTTTATTTTTAGCAATTGGCATTATTTTAAATATTGTAGAATCTATGATTCCTTTACCAATACCTATTCCAGGTGTTAAACTTGGATTGGCTAATACAATTGGGCTAGTCTTATTATACTATTATGGGCCAGGTGAATATCTTGGAGTCGGATTTTTAAGAGTATTAATTGTTGGTGTTATTAGAACGGGAATAGGTTCATTTGCTTTCTTATTATCGCTTTCTGGTTGGCTAATATCTTCTTTAGTTGCCGTATTATTATATTTTATCGCAAAAAAATTTGTTTCTATGTATGGTTTAAGCGCAGCTTCAGGAGCTTTCCATGGTGTTGGACAAATCCTAATGGCGATGATATTATATAATACTTCGGGATTAGTGTTATATTTAGGCTTATTGATGGTGACTGGGGTAATATCAGGGTTATTAACTGCAACAGTAACAAGTTTAATATTACAAAAAGTAGATCATCATATTAGTTTTATCGTAAAAGATAGTGAATGAATTAAAAAAGGTCAAGAGTTCGTTCTTGATCTTTTTATTATCTCCAAAGGAGATGAAAACCACACGTTAACACGTGTGAGAAAAGATAAGCTTAAGCGATGTAGTGGAAAATAAAAAGACCTCGCGATATGATAATTATGGTCTGGCAACCAAATTAACA
Source organism: Caryophanales bacterium (assembly GCA_029006735.1). Lineage (GTDB taxonomy): Bacteria > Bacillota_I > Bacilli_A > RFN20 > CAG-449 > UBA3210. Next base: position 85 of record JAQXGN010000045.1, on the reverse strand, counting down.
TAAAGGAGGTATCATTCATGAATGACGATTCTAGTTTATCACACACAAGATGGAATTGTAAGTATCACATTGTATTTGTTCCAAA
>JAQXGN010000044.1 GCA_029006735.1 Caryophanales bacterium | reverse complement strand
AAATACATTGCCAAAGTTTTAGAATTAATTAAACCGAATATGTCTGATGATGAGTTAGATAGCCTTTTGCCTTGGAATATTTCCAAACTATATAATCTTTCGTAGTTCATCAGTTCAAGTCTGGAAATCTTTTACGGATACTGCGAAATATCATATTTTGATATATATAAAATATACTTCAAAATAACAAAAAAAGTTCGTACCATTTTTTTGATACAAACTTCAAATGCTATCATAATGGGGCGGTTAATCAGAATCGAACTGACGAATGTCTGGTTCACAGCCAGATGTGTTAACCACTTCACCATAACCGCCATAGCACTAATAATTTTATACATAGTATGCTCATTTGTAAAGTAAAAGATTTAAAAATCTTAAAAATATGATTTCACAATTATTGAAAATAAAAAACATTATGATATACTATCTATAGTTTTTCTTAGGAGACATAATATGATGGATGATAAAATAAAAATATTCGCTTTAGGCGGACTTGATGAACGAGGAAAAAATCTATATGTAGTTGAAATCAATGAAGATATTTTTATCTTCGATTGTGGATCAAAATATCCTACAAACGCAATTCCTGGTGTTGATTCATTGATTCCTAATTTTGACTATTTAAAAGAAAATAAGCATCGTGTAAAAGCATATATTATTTCTCATGCTCATGAAGATAAATATGGTGCTTTACCTTACATTTATCATGAAATTCCCGCACCTATTGTAACATCGCGTTTCACTGCTACAATCATTGAATATTTCACTTCAATTAACGAAGTTAATAATGAATATCAATTTGATTATATTGAAAAGTCTGGTTACAAGACGATTGCAGGTAGAAGATTTCACTTTACCCAAGTTAGCCATTCAGTTCCATATGCATATTCATTTAGTGTAGAAACAAGTCAAGGTTTAATAACATATACTTCTGACTATGTTCTTGATTTTAACAATTTAAGTCCAGAATATAAATTCCATGTAGATGAATTACAAAATATTAAAAACAATGTTTTCATTTTGTTATCCGATTCTACAAATGCTCATATTCCAGGACACGCATCACCAGATTATTTAATCACTAGTAAAATTGAACATCATTTTGAGTATTCAACAGGAAAAATTTTTGCTGCATTATTCTCAACAAATATGATGGCGTTAAATGAAATCCTCCTTCTCGCAGTCAAATATAATAAAACTATTATTGTGGTTGAAAAAGAATCTGAATATATGTTGCAAAATGTCTTTAAGCAAAAGAAATACATTGATTTTCTTGGACAAATAAAGTTTGAAAAGTTAGAAAATCTTAATCGTATTAGAGATAAAGATACCCTAGTTTTATTGGTAAATGTCGGCTCTTCTTTATATCGCGATATCATTTCTTTTGTTAATGGTGGATTTACAAAATTACATGTTGAATTTAATTCAAATGATACATTTATTCTAGATTGTCCAAGTTCTCCATTAAATGAAGTTCTTGCAACTGAAGCATTAGATGAAACATATAAAACAGGATGTAAAATAGTTCACTTTTCCAAGAAAACTATTAAAACAATGCATGCATGTCAAGAGGATATTAAATCGATTATTGCCTATATGAAGCCTAAATATTATATTCCAATTTCCGGTTCATTTACTAATATGATGACAAACGCAAAAATCGCTTTAAGTTCCGATAGTTACTTCAATTATTCCAATATTTTTGTTTTAGATAATGGAATGATTTTATATGGAGAAAATGGAGTCTGTAAAGTCGATTATAAAAATATAATACCAACAGGCGATGTCTTAATTGATGGAAGTGATATTGGTAATATTGGTAATAATGTTATCGAAGAAAGAAACCAATTATCTAAAGATGGTATTGTTATTATGGGTGTGACAGTTTCAAGTAAAAAAGGAGAAATTGTTGGTGGACCTGATGTTCAAATGAGAGGCTTTGTATTCTTGAAAGAGTCAGAAAACTTATTGCATACAATTACCGATTTATTTTTAGATCAAGTACGAATTTATCTTACTGGTTATTCTGATTCAGTGAGCTTTGAAGATAAAATCATTGATCGAGTATCACATTATATATTTAGAGAGACCGGAAAAAGACCAGTAATTATTCCTGCAATAATCGATTTAGACAAATAATTATTTAGCCTATTATCTTACTAGATAAGGAATAGGCTTTTTATTTGCACACTTTTTTTCTAATTTTTTTCATTTTTTATTTATTATAAAAAAGTGAAATGATAATATTATATAGTTGCGAGGTAGATAAGTATGAAAAACATTAGAAACATTGCGATTATTGCACACGTTGACCATGGGAAAACAACTTTAGTCAATCAATTATTAGTATCAAGTGGTACATTCCGTGATAATGAGGAAATTCAAGATCGTATGATGGATAGTAACGATATTGAAAGAGAACGTGGTATCACAATTTTAGCAAAACCAACTTCGATTAATTATAAGGGATATCGTATTAATATTATTGATACTCCAGGCCATGCTGATTTTGGTGGAGAAGTTGAAAGAATTATGCATATGGTTGATGGTGTTTTACTTGTTGTTGATGCTTTTGAAGGAACTATGCCTCAAACTAGATTCGTATTAAAAAAAGCATTTGAAGCACATGTTAAACCAGTTGTTGTTGTCAATAAAGTTGATCGTCCAAATGGTGATCCAAATAGAGTTTTAGATGAAGTTTTAGATTTATTTATTGAATTAGGCGCAGATGATGAAATGTTAGAATTTAAATCAGTTTTCGCTTCTGCTTTAAAAGGAACTTCATCATATAGTCCTATTTTATCTACTCAAGAAGAAACAATGGATCCTATTTTTGATACAATTATTCAAGAGATTCCTGCTCCTGACACAGATGAAGATTCCCCACTTCAATTTCAACCTGCATTATTAGATTATAATGATTATGTTGGTAAGATTGGTATTGGTAGAATTGCTAAGGGTAAGATTCATGTCAACGATATGGTTACATGTTGTCGACTTGATGGAACTACTAAAAATTTCCGTATTCAAAAATTATATGGATTTTTAGGACTTAAACGTATTGAAATAGAAGAAGCAGGTGCAGGTGATATCATCGCTATCGCTGGATTACCTGATTTAAATGTTGGAGAAACTATTTGTACACTCAATACCCCATTACCTCTTCCAATATTAAGAATTGATGAACCAACTTTACAAATGACTTTTGGAACAAACTCTTCTCCTTTCTCTGGTAAAGATGGTAAAGAATTAACTGCAAGAAAAATCGAAGAAAGATTATATAAAGAAACTCAAAGAGATGTTTCATTAAAAGTTGAAAGAATTCCTAATTCTGAATCTTGGATAGTTTCCGGTAGAGGTGAATTACATCTTTCCATTCTTATTGAAAATATGAGAAGACAAGGATTTGAATTAGAAGTATCTAAACCAAAAGTAATTATTAAAGAAATAGATGGAGTTAAATGTGAACCATACGAAGATGTACAAATTGATGTACCAGAAGAATTCATGGGTTCAATCATGGAATCTTTAGGATCAAGAGGCGCTGATTTAGTTCATATGAACTATGATCAAAACCAAGTTCGTATTCAATATGTCATCCCATCTCGTGGATTACTTGGATTTATGACAAACTTTATGACTTTGACAAAAGGATATGGTATTATTAACCACACCTTTAAAGAATACCGCCCTATCTTAAAATTATCTGTGGGAGAAAGAAATATTGGTGTATTAGTTTCTACCGATACTGGTCAAGCAACACCATATGCAATTCAACACGTAGAAGAAAGAGGAACATTGTTCATTGAACCAGGTGATGATATTTATGAAGGAATGATTGTTGGTGAAAATAAATATGATTCAGATTTAGCAGTTACTCCAGTAAAAGAGAAAAACTTAACTAACCAACGTTCATCAAATAAAGATTCTACTGTTACTTTAAAAGGAGCAAGAAAACTCTCTCTTGAAGAATGTTTAGATTATATTAATACTGATGAATTAGTAGAAATTACTCCAAATCATATTCGTATGAGGAAGAAAATACTCAATACCGCAGAACGTAAAAAATTCGAAGCAAAACAACGCTTAGATAAAAAAGATTAATAATAAAAACTTCGCATATAGAAAGCCCTATATTGCGAAGTTTTTTCTTTAGAATAATCCAGACATTTTATTATAAATATCAACAATAACTGACTCTTCAAATGGTGATTTTAAATTAGCTTGATTTAATACATATACAAAGTCATTAGTTGTACCATAACTTACTATTGTATTATATTGATTCTTTGCTTCTTCTAAATCTGGGTTTGCCCATAATAATAAACTTGGAATTATACTATTAACATAAGAAATATAATATCCTGGAGATGAGAAAATATGTGGAACTACACTATAATAATAATCTCCAGTAAATGCATCATAGCCAAATGAATATGGATAAATATAAGAATCAGCGATTTCATTAAACTTTGCTTGAATACTATCAAGAGTTAATTCTTCTTCACTTGTATAGATATAATCTTCAAAGGAAGCAATAGTTGAACCTGACATAATAGTCCATAAAGCATTAGAAATTTGAATCTTATTAAGTTGTTTTGCATCATAATCATCCATAAATAAGTGGAAATAATTTCCCATTAAATATTCAAGACCTTGAGAATCTACTTCAGCGATATCTAAGTCAAACTTATCTCCAACTTTTGTTTCATCATATACTTCACTTGCTAAATAATGTCCTAATTCATGAAATACTGTTGGATAATCAGCAATATCTCCGTTAGTAGAAATAAAGATATAATTCTTTTCTTCATTAGCGTCTAATGTTGTTTGATAAGAACCCGAATATTTATTTGTACGATTATCAAAATTATAATATCCATACATCTTTAAATCTCTAATAGATTGTTCAGCTTGAGGACAAATATTAACCGCAAAATCAAATGATTTTAATAAATCTAATTCTGTAATTTTAGTTAAATATGAAGAGGAATTAATTAACGAATTCATTGCTTTATAATAGATTTTTGGGAAATATTTTAAGATATTATCTAATAAAGCTCTACTATCATCGATTGAGTAAGAACGATCATAGACATCAGAATAAACATATTCCAAATAGTTATCATAGCCAAGTCTAGTCGCAATCTTTTTTCTTTGATTAACTAATTGAAGATATAATTCATTTCTTGCAGGGATTTTTAATGTATCACTAAATGAATTCTCCAATGTTGTTTCTTCATCAAATAATTTCATTACATCATCTTCATAAACCTTTGTTGATAAAAAGAATTCAACATCTTCTTTGGTTAATTCAAAATATTCAACTGCTTTATCAACATAAGCATCATCACTTAATAATCCTTGGAACATCTTTTTATAATCATTTAATAGATTATTATACAAAATATCTAACTCATCTTTTTTCACTTGATAATCTTCATTATCAATAAATAAATCAGCATAAATATTTATTAATCGATTCATTTCTATTACTTCACGATAATCATCAAAGAATGTATCTATTTTTCCAAAAAATAATGACGTAGATTCCTTATTAGAAATTGCATCTAAAATATTACTAACATTTGATGTAATCTTATCTTTATCAACATCATGATATTGAAGATTAATAAACATCTTTGATGTATCAACATTCAATAAATAAGTTACTTCTTCTTCCCCAATATCTTCAATAAATTGAGCTTTTCTTTCTTCATTATTATTTAGATCTTCTTGTAATGAAATAATGAAATCTGCTTTATTTTTAAAATACATATTGGTTAAATCACTAATCGCAACATTACTAGTAAGTTGAGATTTATTGACCAATAAGGTTTCTTGATATTGATTGAAAGATTGATAATTTTCAAATACAGATTTTTCTAATGAATATACAAACTCTGTTGGAGTATCATTACTAGTATTTCTACTAGGATTATTTTTTGGTCCACAACCAATAATTAAAGGTAATAATAACATTATTAACAAACTATTTTTCTTCATAAATTTTACCTCCTATATATAAGCCGGATAAGAAAGCATATTCAATATTAAAACCCCCGCATTCACCATCAATATCTATAGTTTCTCCGCCTATAAAGATATTATGATTATCTTTCAATGATAAATCAACATTTATTGCATCTATTGATACACCACCACAAGTTACTTGTGAATTTTTAAAATCGTATAAGCCTTTTACCTTTAATCGAAGGTCTTTTGGATTTAGATGGTTATTCACAATATACCTAGCGATATATGGATGAAATAAATTGATTAAAGATTCATCCAATCTTAAATAAGATAAATAATCAACGTAGGAAATATCGTTTAATAAATCTAAGCTAAGTTCATAATCTTGATAATCTTGAGTATGTAATCTTGCCAAAAAACTAGATATATTAAATACACAAATTCCAGAGACTCCATCTTTTTTAAATAAGATCTCTCCCTTTTCTTCTTTAATAGTTCTACCTTTATATAATAAAGATACGACCCCTTTCATTCTTCTTCCATCTAATTCTTTATCAAATCTAGATGTATAAATAGGTGTTAAAGAAGGAGTTTGAGATACTATTTGATTAGTTAAAGGTTTAATTAAGTTAAAATAATTCGTTCGATCATTTAAATAAGATATTCCTCCGATACATAATACTAATTTATCGCAATAAAATGTATCTTCTTCACTTTCTAAATATATTTCATTATTATCACATTTAATACTTTTAATAAAAGTTTTAGTTTTAATATCAACACCATATTTATTTAATAAAATATGTAAAGAATGGATTAAACTAAGGCTAGATTCACTAGTTGGATATATTCTTCCTTCTTTATCATAGAAATAAGAAAAACCTACTTCATCTAATAAAGAAAAGAACTCTTCTTTATAAACAAAGAATTTTTCCATAAAAGAAGGATGATTATATTTTTCCTTATTAATATAAACATTTCCTAAGTTACATTTTCCATTTCCAGATACTTTAATTCTTGATCCAATATCTTGTTCTTTATCGATTAAAATAACATGAATAGATGGATTTTCTTTTTTTATCTTTATCGCCGCCATTATCCCACAAGGGCCAGCACCTAAAACTATTACTTTCATTAAATCACCCACTTAGAATTATTATATTTTATCTTTATTGTCTCTTCAATTTAATTTATAATTAAAATAATGAAACGAGGATTAAATAGATGATTATTTTATGTGGTGCATCAGCAAGTGGAAAAACTGAAGTTGCCAAATTGCTTTCAACTAAATATGGCATCAAAAAAGTTGTTACAAATACAACAAGAAAAATGCGACCTAATGAGATAAATGGTGTCGACTATCATTTCACATCAAAAGAAGAGTTTTTAAGATTGAAAAATGCAGATTATTTTGTTGAAACTACAATTTATAATGACAATTATTATGGTTGTTCCAAAAAAGAAGTTTCTGATGATAAATGTGTTATTTTGGAACCTGAAGGAGTGAATAATTTTCTCAAATTAAATAATCCTCATATTGTTACTTTTGGTCTATACGCAAGTAAAAAAACTCGACGAGAAAGAATGATGTCTCGAGGAGATACTACTAATAATATTATTAGTCGATTGGAACAAGATGAACATCGTTTTTCTTTAGAAGCATTATCTTTTTCAGATTTTTTAATTAATACTGATGATAAAACAATTGAAGAAGTAACATTATTAGTTCTCTATTTATATAAAAACAAATTAGAAGAAATAAGCAATACTTAATTTGAGTTTTCATATAAAAAGTGAGGAATTTATTGTTCCCTCACTTTTTTTATTCTCCAACAAAATTTGTAAGAATATAACTAGTTATTAAGATTATCATTAGAATTAAACAAACAATAAATAAAGTTAACCCTAATTTACTTTTTTCTTTAGAAATATAGCCTCTATACCCCATTGAACCTAATGACATGCTTATTAAAGCAAGTCCAACACGATATTCATTTTTATATACTAAATCAAAGATTAAAACAATAATTCCAATAAGTAAAACTAAAAGTAAATCAATGTTATGAATAATTAATTTACCTAGTGGTTCTTCTTTATTAATTTCTTTATCTTCCATATTATTTTAAATTCCTTGCAATTTCTAACACTCGATTAAATTCTTCATCAACTGGACAAGTAAATGTCATTTCTTTTTTTGTTCGAGGATGAATAAATGTAATTTGATATGCATGTAATATTTGTCCATTAGCTTTAATTTCTTGTTTTCGATAACCATATAGAGGATCACCAACTAAAGGATGTTTGATATATTGCATATGCACTCTTATTTGATGCGTTCTTCCTGTTTCTAATTTACAAGAAACAAGAGTGTGCTTTTTCATTCTTTCAATAACATGAACATATGTTACTGCTTCTTTTCCATTATAGATATCGACGCATCTTTTTAATCGATCACGCGGATCTTTTCCAAGTGGTGCGTCTATTTTTAAATCTGTATGAGGAATAATTCCTTCACATAAAGCATAGTATTCTCGATGCATCGTATGATCTTTTAATTGTTTTTGCAAAAAGACATGAGTTTCATCATTTTTTGCGACAACTAATAATCCTGATGTATCTTTATCAATTCGATGAACAATACCAGGACGAACTATTCCATTAATTGAAGATAAATCCTTAACATGAAATAATAATGCATTTACTAATGTATCTCCATCATAATGGCCATTTGCTGGATGAACTACCATACCACGTGGTTTATTAATAACTAATAAATCTTCATCTTGATAAATAATATTAATTGGAATATTTTTTTTAACTACATCAAGAGGTTTATCTTCTAGTAAAGAAAAGTCAATAACATCGTTTGTTGTAACTTTATATGATTCTTTAGTAATCAATTTACCATTTACTTTACAATTGCCTTCTTTAATTGATTTTTGGATATATGAGCGAGATTTTTCTAATCCTTTATTAGATAATACAACATCTAAACGCGAATTATCTTCTTCTGGAGTAACGAAAAATTGATAATTATTCATCAATGTTTCCCTCCTTAAGTTCATTTCTTTTTTGTGCTTCTATTTCTTCTAAAGCTTTCTTTTTTGCTTTTTCTTTTTTTAAATCAGCGATTAAATAGAAAACTGTAAAGCAAATAATACCGATAACTAAACAAACATCAGCAACATTGAATACAGCCCAATCAAAGCCAATTGAATCAATATGGAAATGGAAGAAATCAATTACACCTCTAAAAGATTTAGTATCAAAATTATAGATGCAACGATCGACTAAATTTCCTAAATTCCCTGGAATAGCAAATACTAAACCAATAATCATTCCTTTAGTAAATCTATAACGATATTTAATCAAACCAAAAAACATTACTACTGCGCCTAAAATAGAAATCAAAATTAGAATAATATGACCAAAAGTTGATCCTAACATCCCAAAGAACGCACCCTGATTATAAACTAAAGATAAATCAAAGAATGGAAAAATAATTATTGACCCATGTTGAGTCAATATTTTTTCCATTACGACCTTAGAAACAATATCTAATACGAACAAAAATATCATTACTAAGCCATAATATTCAATGAATATTTTCTTTAAAATATCCTTAATCTTATTTAGCATTCTTGATGACCTTTCCACATCTATGACAAACATGATATCCTTCAACTTCAATTAATTCATCAAAGTAATTCCAACATCTTTCACATTTTTGTCCTTGATTACGTTGAATATCAACAAATGCATTTTCATATTCATTACCAACACTAGAAGAACATACTTCAACATCAGAGACAATAAAATACATTTTTAATTCATCTAGTGATAATGAAGAAATGATTTCTTTTCCAACTTTTGGACATACTTTAATAGATGCTTCTTGACCAGAACCAATTACTCCATTAGTTCTAGCATCTTCTAAAGCTTTCATTACATCATTACGTACTGATTTAAATACTTCAAATTCTTCTAATACTTTTTTATCATATACTGATGTATGTTTTGGCATATCTTCTAATACAATATGAGATTCTTTATGTAATGGAATATTTTGATATACTTCATCCATTGTAAAGCATAATACTGGAGAGAATAATCTTGATAAAGTTTCTAACATTAAATAAATAACTGTTTGAACTTCTCTTCTAGTATGACTATCTTTTTCATTACAGTATAAAGGATCTTTTGCAATTGAAAGATAGAATGCTGAGCAATCACCTGTTAAGAAATTAACTAATGTTGAAATAGCGTTTGCAAAATCATATGACTCATAATAAGCAAGAGTTTGATTTTTTGTTTGTTCTAATGATGCAAGCATGTATGTTGCAACTTGAGAGAATTCTTTTACACCATCTTTTTCAATATCAAAATTACCTGCAGCACCATCTGAGATATTTGCAAGCATAAACTTAAATGTATTTCTAATCTTACGATATGTTTCTGATACTTTCTTAATTAAGTTTTCGGAGATTCTAACATCAGCTTGATAATTGACTGTTGCACACCATAATCTTAATACATCTGCACCATAAATATTAATAATCTTATTTGGATCGACACCATTACCTAAAGATTTTGACATCTTAAATCCTTTTTCATCACAAATAAATCCATGGCTTAAAACATTTCTATATGGTGCTTTACCAAGTAAAGCAACAGAGACGATTAATGATGAATTGAACCATCCACGATATTGATCTGATCCTTCTAAATATAAATCAACTGGGAATTTATATCCACGATCAATACTTGTATTAAATGACGATCCAGAGTCGAACCAAACATCCATAATATCTGTTTCTTTCTTAAATTTACCATTTGGTGATAATGGATTAGTATATCCTTCTGGTAATAAATCAACTGCTTCTTTATCAAACCAAATGTTACTACCATATTCACCAATTAATTCTTCAATATGATCAAATACTGCTTTTTCCATAATTGGGGAGCCATCTTCATTATAAATAATTGGAATTGGTACACCCCAAATTCTTTGTCTAGAAATACACCAATCTCCACGATCTTTAATCATATTACTCATTCTTAATTTGCCCCAATAAGGTGTCCAATTAACATTATTAATCTCATCTAATAAGACTGATCTAATTTTATCGATAGAACAGAACCATTGTGGAGTTGCTCTAAAGATAACTGGCTTATGTGTTCTCCAATCGTGTGGATAAGAGTGAACGATAGTTTCATGATGTAATAAAGCACCTACTTCATTTAACCATACTACTACTTCATCATTTGCTTTTTCATAGAATAAACCTTTTAAACGGTCACCACATTCATCTTTCATATAACCATGTTCATCAACTGGGCAGAATGGTGGTAAACCATATTTGCAACCAACAATGTAGTCATCTGCACCATGACCAGGAGCAGTATGGACACAACCAGTACCTGCATCTGCAGTAACATGATCACCTAAAATAATGATAGATTCACGATCATACATTGGGTGTTTTGTTTTAATTCCTTCAAATTCTTTTCCTTTAAATGTCTTGATTAATTCACAAGAAGCAAAGCCAATTCTATTTTTTAAATCTTCTTCTAAACATGTCAAAAATACTAAATTGCCTTTATCAGTTTTAAATAAACCATATTCAAGTTTTTCATTTAAACAAATAGCTAAGTTAGCAGGCATTGTCCAAGGTGTAGTTGTCCAAATAACAAATGAATCATCATTAGTTAAGACACCTTTTCCATCTAAAACATCAAACTTAACAAATATTGTTGTTGCTTTGACATCTGCATATTCAATCTCAGCTTCTGCAAGTGCAGATTCGCTAGATGGAGACCAATAAACTGGTTTTAATCCTTTGTAAATTAATCCATCTAATGCCATTTTTGCAAAAACATGAATTTCATTTCTTTCAAAATCTTTTGTTAATGTAACATAACGATTTTCAAAATCAGCATTTACACCAAGACGTTTAACTTGAGTCATTTGTCTCAAAATTTGTTTTTTAGCAAAATCTTCACATTTATTTCTAAATTCTGAAGCCGGAATTGCTTTACGATTTACTCCTGATTTAGTAACAGCATTTTCAATTGGTAAACCATGAGTATCCCATCCTGGATAAAATGGAGTATAAAATCCTGACATTCCTTTATAACGTAAAATAATATCTTTTAAAATTCTATTTAACATATGTCCACAATGCATATCACCATTTGCATATGGTGGACCATCATGAAGAATATACTCTTCTGCTCCTTCTCTTTTTCTTAATAAAGCATGATATACATCATCTTCTTCCCACTTTTTCAAAATTAGTGGTTCTTTTTGAGCTAGATTTCCTCTCATTTCAAAATTAGTTTTGCCCATTAATAAGGTTTCTTTAATCTCCATATTCCCTCCTAAAAATAAAAAAACATCCTTAAAAATCTAAGGACGTCATATAAACGCGGTACCACCTTAGTTTCTAGAAAGAACTTCTAGACACTCTAATATCGTAACGTGATAAACGAAATAACTTACTATTAATTTCAGTTAGTTAGCTAGAAAGTGATAAGTTTCTATTTTCTTCCTATTCTTTTTCACCATAACAAGAACTCTCTATAAGGAATACGATAGGCTTTTGTCTTTTTACGCCTCTATATGGTAGTTTATATTAAAAAATATAAAATTACAAATAAAATAATGTGATTAACGATAAAAATTCATTAAAATACCACCTGCAATCGCCACATTTAATGAATCAATATTCTTCATATCAATTTTAACGACTGTGTCTGCTAAAGAAAGATTAGTTTCTTTTACTCCTTGACCCTCATTACCAAGGACTAAAACAAATTGTTCTTTAAGTAAAATATCTTTATAATCTATTGCATTCTTTAAAGCAGTAACGATGATTTGATAACCTCTATCTTTTAATCCTTCAATAGTAATATCATCAATTACTTTCATTGAAAATACTGCGCCTTTACTAGATTGAATTACCTTTTCATTATATTTAGAAGCTGAATCTCCACTTAGAATAACTGCATCATATTCAAATGCCAATGCAGTACGTATAATAGTACCGACATTACCAGGATCTTGAACTCCATCAAGATAAACTACTCTTCTATCATTAGTTAATTCTTTTTTATCATAATGAGCTACTCCAATCATTTTGGAAGTCGACTTATTATTAGATAATTTTTCCATAATAAACTCTGGGACTTTAATTATCTCTATTGATGGATATAAACTTATTTCAATCGAAGTTACAATCATATCTAACATATTATTTTGATATGCTAATTCTATTAGATCTTCTCCTTCAATTAGAAATCTATTTAATTCTTTTTTCTTTTTTGAATTCTTTAATCCGACTAATTCTTTTATTAATGGATTTGATGATGATGTAATCTCTTTAGCCATAATTACCTCCTTATTCCTTGTCCCAATTTTTTAAAACAGACATCATAATTAGGACAATACGAATATAATAATTTATAAAATTTTGAAGAATGATCTTGATAGAAATAATGACATAATTCATGAATTACAACTGAATCAATTAATTCAATTGAATAATGAATTAAGTGTTTGTCAAAAGTGATTAAATGTTTTTTAGTATAATTTTTACCAAGTGAAGAAGACATTGTAGTCACTTTAACTTCATGACTAATAGGAATATTCATTATTTTTTCATATTTTCTTACTTCTTGAGTATATATTTCTAACGCTAATTCTCTTAATTTTTTGGGAATATCCTCTCTTTTATTAAAAACAATATCTTCCATTCTTTCACGCGTTTGATTTTCACTTAAAATCACTAGTCGATGACGAATTCCCGTAATATCTATATAATCATTACCCACATATTCTTCTGATACGAGTTGAGAAACAACTTCTTTTTTTAAAGATGATTCTATACTTTTTTTTATTAAAAATAATGGTCTAGCTCTACTAACTTGCATATGGATTTGTCCACCTGCAATATAAAATCTTCTCGCTGTTCTATTCGCAAGTTTTAGATTAATAATAATTGGATATCCATGAATTTTTAAAATCACTTTCTTTTCCACTAGACTCACCAAATGCAATTATATATTATATATATGAAATATTAAAGGAGTTAATATGGAAAAGATATTGGTTAGTGCTTGCCTATTAGGAGTTAATTGTAAATGGAATGGTAGAAATAATACTCGTGATAAAGTAGTTATTTTATCGCAAAGATTTGAAATGATTCCTTTCTGTTCTGAGCAATTAGGTGGTATGCCTACTCCAAGAATTCCTTCTGAAATTATTGGTAATGAAGTTTATAATCAAGTCAATCTTAACGTCACAAAATTTTTCGAAGAAGGCGCAAAACAAGTACTTGAATTAGCGATTAAAAATCATTGTAAATATGCAATATTAAAAGATCATTCACCTTCATGTGGTTCCAAGCTAATTTATGATGGTACATTTTCTCGAAAATTAATTGAAGGTCAAGGAATAACAACTAGATTACTTTTAAATCATGGAATCCAAGTATTTTCTGAAGATGAAATCGATAAATTATTAGACATCATTGAATAATGAAACTCGCAGTCTTTTGTATTTATACAAGAGTTAGAGTTTCTTTTTTTATTCTCAAAATTTTTATACATATGTCCTAGAATTTTCTCACTTTTATATCAAAGATATAAACATAAAAAAATACCTATGCATA
>JAQXGN010000043.1 GCA_029006735.1 Caryophanales bacterium | reverse complement strand
CATGGATTTTATCCATGTTTTTTCTTTATGCTATAATTATATCATGAATAACAAGTTTAAAACATTTCCTAATTCTAATTTTAAAGTTGACACTTTCTTTAGAAAACCAGAATATCGTTCTCGTATCAACGCTGCCGCTTCTACTGGTGATAAAAAGATATTAACTAATGAAATTAGAAAGATAAATAATTCTAGATTTGCTTTATATGATAAAGGCTATATTCGCATTAAAGATATATTCCAAGCTAGATGGGATATCTTTAAATTTACTTATCAAGATAAACTTGCTGCTCGCCCTGGATTAATTGACTCCATCGAATCATTTGTTTCTTGTCAAAATTTGTCTAAAGGATATATCTACTACCAATGCCCAAATTGTGATAACTTCCATCTCATGGGTTTGTCTTGCCATTCTCGCTTATGCCCAACTTGTGGTAAAAAATATAAAGATCAAAGGACAATTAAAGTATCTGAAAAATGTTTAAATATACCCCATAGACAATTCGTATTTACAATTCCAGATGATTTTAGAAATTATTTTCTTAAAGATAGAAAACTACTCAATGTTCTTTTTGATTCAGTTAAAGATACTCTTAATTTCACTTTAGATTATCATACTCCAAAATGTAGAAAATACGAAAAACGTAAGTTAGGTTTTATTTCTTTTCTCCATACTTTTGGTCGTGATTTAAAATGGAATCCTCATATCCACGTATTGCTTGCTGAAGCATATTTAACTTCTGATAATAAATTAGTTAAATACGATTTCTTTTCTTTTGAATTCGTAAGAAAATCATTTCAAAATTTCTTGTTTAGCAATTTGTATAACTATATGAAAATGAATAATTATCCTTCAAAAGAAAAATCTGATTTTTATCTTCTTTGTCAAAAATTAAGATCAAAACACGATAAAGGTTTTTATGTTTATGGAAAGAAAAACAAGAATTGCAAAACAATCAAAGATGTAACTTCACTGACAAACTACATTGCTAGATATGCTTCTCATCCTGCAATTTCTGAAAGAAGAATTATTAATGTAGATTTCCTAAACAATTTAGTAACTTGGTATTATGATCCACACGAAGATGATGATATTGAAGATACTTCATTAAAAATGGGACGTCAGGTCATAACTGAATCAATTGATTCATTTATGATTAAACTTATTCGCCATATTCCTAATAAAGGTTTCCAACAAATTAGATACTATGGTTTCTACTCAAATAAGTTTAAGCATAAAGTTACTAACAATAATCTATTAACTGATGCACAATTAACTAAAATGCTTCATAATACTTATTGGATAGAATCATTGCTTAATACATTCGGTTATAATCCTATCCTTTGTGAATGTGGACACGAAATGTTTGTTAACTATTTAATGTCTGTATTCCCTACATCGAAAGGTCCACCATATGAAAAGACTTAATTTTAGAATTATTCACCAAAAAGTATCAGAAGAAGAAAAAAAGCAAAGAATAAAGACGTTCAATGAATTTACTGGTTCAAATATTACTTATGAACAGTTAAAAGATGAGCCAATGTATGATGATTTTATTGATATGACTTGCCTCAAATGTAAGCATTCTAAGATCGTTGAAGCTGACATTATTTTAGAATGCTTTGATAAACATACTCAACCATATCCGATTGAGTATTGTCCTTGTTGCAACGAAGAATCTTTCGTTCCAACTGATGTTTATACCCAACTAAACAATCTTCCTTTTAAAGATATGGAATAATCTTATATTCAATGTGCTGAAAAGCACATTTTTTAATTGTTATGGCTTAAATAGAATTTCCTATATAATAAAAAATGATCACCAATTTATTGATGAACATTATTTCTTATATCTAATTTTCTAGGACAAAATCATGTCCTTTTTTATCCAATATCTTTTTATTTTTTTCTTTATTTTATATATCAACAGGAGTATAATTCATTGGGTCTTAAAAAGAGGAAGGAAAAATGGTAGCTACTTTAATTATTTCATTGATTACTTGTATAGCATTAATAGTTTCAATTCTAACATTTCCTAAAATAAAAATGTTTAATAAGGAAATTAATACTTATTGGATTGTTTGTTTGATTGGAGCAATATTTATTTTGCTATTTAAGGGCGTTAGTATTAAAGAATCCATGTTGGGTTTATTTGAAAATTCAAGTATCAATCCTATTAAAATTTTAATATTATTCTTTTCCATGACCTTTTTATCAATCTTTTTAGATGAAGTTGGATTTTTCAAATATATTGCTTCTATATTAACAAATAGATGTAAAACGAATCAAACAAGTCTATTCTTTGCTTTATATGCTTTAGTTTCTATATTAACTATATTTACATCAAACGATATTGTTATCTTAACATTTACTCCGTTTATATGTTATTTTACTAAGAACACTAAAATTAATCCTATTCCATATTTGGTAGCAGAATTTGCAGCAGCCAATACTTGGAGTATGATGCTAATAATTGGAAATCCCACTAATATATATTTAGCTACTTCTGCCAATATTAATTTTATAGAATACTTTAAAGTTATGTTTTTACCAACACTAAGCGCTGGATTAACTCAACTCCTATTAATGTATTTAATTTTTAAAAACGAATTAAAACAACCTATGCAGATTGAAGAAAGTCATGTAAAAGTTAAAAGTAAACTAGATTTAGCGTTTAGTTTGGGGCATCTATTAATATGTATTGTATTTTTAGTAGTATCATCTTATTTAAATACCCCAATGTGGATTATTTGTATTTTGTGTGCTACTTCATTATTTATAAGCATCGCTACGTCTCATATTATTCGACATAAGAGTTTTAAAAGTTTGAAAAGAACTTTCTTAAGATTGCCTTATGAATTAATTCCTTTTATTTTATCGATGTTTATAATTGTCTTGGCGTTACAAAAGCAAGGAATTACAGATTATATTTATTCATTCTTGGGAAATAATAACATTATTTTAAAATATGGTTTTTCATCATTTGCAATGTCAAACTTAATCAACAACATTCCAATGAGTGTTTTATTCTCTAAAGTAATTAATTTCACTGACCCATTAAGTTTGAATCAGGCAATTTATTCAACAATCATTGGCTCTAATATCGGTGCTTTTTTAACTCCTATTGGAGCATTAGCTGGAATTATGTTTACTGATTTAGTTAGAAGGCAAGAAGTTAAATATAGTTTTGTAAGTTTTATTAAATATGGATTGATTATTGCTATTCCAACATTATCGGTAGCTTTATTACTATTATTTATTACATTATAAGTTTTGAAAAGAGACGTTTTTAAATGAATTTTATATTAATTTTAGACAATTTCCGTACAATGAGTTCGGCCTACTACAAAATAACCTATTTTTTAGTCTTTTCGACTTAGTATAACTACGGACTCAACGTGTTATGCACATTATTTCAAACTTATAATAACGACACTGGGCACAACCAACAATTTCTATTTATTGGTTGAAGCTTTTGCGTCATGCAAATAACTATACCCGTTGCTATATCATTTGAATACTTGTTTAATACTGCAAAATTCTTATCTGGATTATTTGGACTTATACCTTTTTTTATCTCTATTGGATATATAGTATCTCCTTCTATATACAATAAATCAACTTCTTTTTGATCTTTATCTCTATAATAATATAAATTCATTTTTGGATCTAATCCATGACTTGTAATATTTTTTATTATTTCACTTACAACAAATGTTTCAAAAATAGCTCCAGATAATGCTCCTATTTCTAAGGTTTCTGGATTTGGATATTTGGCTAAATAAGAGCACAATCCTGTGTCCATAAAATATAGTTTTGGGGCTTTTATTATTCTATTTGACAAATTACTAGAAAATGGTTGTAATAAGTAAATAATTCCAGATGATTCTAAAATGCTAATCCAATTATTAATCGTTTTTGGATCAACTCCTATTTCTTTTGCAATCGTTGAATAATTCAACTCTTGTGCTGTTCTTACTGCAATATATTGCATAAAATTATAAAACTCAATGGTCTTACCGACATTTAATAATTGTTTAACATCTCTTTCAATATATGTGTTTATATATGATGAAAAATAATTACTTCTCTCAATTGCACCAGTAGCTATACTAGGCATTCCACCATTGAAAATTCTCTCGAATATTTCTTTCGAATCGCAATGGACTATATTTTCTTTCTTTTTTAGTTCATCTAATTTAGGTGTAAATAATAATCCTCCATATCCTTTGATTTCACTATTTGATAAAGAATATAAATTTAATACGCCTACTCTACCAGCAAGAGATTCACTAACATCTTTCATAACCTTAAATTGTTGAGATCCTGTCAACCAAAACAAAGATTTTACTTCAGTATTATTTTTTAAAGCTTTAAATTTTTCATCATCAACAATCATTTTGATGTAAGGTAATAGGTTTGGTGCATATTGTATTTCGTCAATCAATAACGGATAAGAATACTGTTCTAAAAAGTATTTAGGATCCGACAATGCTAAATTTCTTGCATCTAAATCATCTAAAGTTACATAATTCATATTGTCTTCTTTAATCATTTTTAACATAGTTGATTTACCAACTTGTCTTGCACCTGAAATAACAATAACAGGAAACTCATTCACCATTTTTTTGATTGTTTTTTCTATTACTCTTTTAATATACATTTTTTATTCACGTCCTTTTTGGATTACAATTCCATTTTAGTCGAAAAACATTTTAAAGTCAAGAAAAGAGTAGTAATACGATTAACACATTATCCTAAAAAACATAATTTATAAAAATCAACTGTACCAAGTTACAGCGTAAACCCAATTCAATTCAGAATCATAAGTCACAAATACTTGGTTTCTATTTGATATATTATCTTTCTTTTCTTCATCAGAAAGAGACATATATTCTTTGCCGTTCCTTTTATTTCCACTTGACGGCATTTCAATGTACCAACACCATAAATAGCTGTTATCAAATGAAAAATCATATTGTTCTTCTATTTGAATTGGTAAATTTTGTATTTCCTCTTTAGTCGTCTCTTTTGAATTGTTTGCATTTTTAATCGATGCATTTTTGTAGTTGGTAAATTTTGTTTCGAACAATTCGAATCTTTCAAAATGCATAGAATCCGTGTTAGGCTTACTATCCCCACAGTCAAATACATAATACCCAGGATTGTCCTGGTTTTCAAATTGATATATTTTCTCCCATTTCTTATCAAAAAAATCTATGTCTACATTGAGGTTAATTATTCCAGCAGCAGTTGAAAGTGATGGAATCATCAAAATGACCTGAAATAGATCGCACGACGTAAGCGCAGCAACCAACGCAGTTAGCATCACTGATGTTCCAACGAATCTGAGTCTCCTATTATTTTTCATTTTCTTCCTTTCTATATTCAAGCAAATCGCTTGGTTGACAATCGAATATCTCGCAAAGCTTATCCAGGGTTGATATCCTCAATGCCTTGAGTTTTCCGTTTTTCAAAAGCGAGACATTCTGTATTGTGATGCCAAGCCTCTCCGACAACTCCGTGACGCTCATCTTCTTCTTTGCGAGCATCACGTCAACATTCACAACAATCATACCGTGCCCTCCAAGTCTTCCTTATCCTTGATTACCGCGCGGACGTGATTTCTCAAGACGAATAGCGCAGCAGACACCATTAGACCGAAAAGCAATATCGCCACATTCCCGATTACGTTTGAAATGCACGAAAGGGCAATATCGACAGATGTCAACGCGACGAACATCACGCTATCAGCAAGCATAACAACGGATGAAGCCTTCAATAATGCACACGTCCTCTGAGTGAATGCTCCTCCATTCAAATACCTGATCCACAAATCCGTAAAAACATAGACAATCCAGAAGCAAGGCATAGACAGCGCAATATGCAGGGCAAGCATCGTTCCGTAGATCGTATGATCGCTGTCAATCAGCGCTGATGGATAATACCAAACGCAGAAAAATACGCCTATTGCGATTGAGACGACGGAGATAAACGGAAACAGATATTTTTCAATTTTCATAATGTTTCTCCTATAGTACTTCAATTATTTTATATCATAATCATAAATCGTTTTTCAATAACTATTTATCGTTTTTCATTAAATTATACAGAATGTGATCCTATCTGCCGCTACGTTCCCATAAATGCGATGTATCTGTACAAATATTGATATGTTTCCTCATACTATAAAACCGAAGATTTTCGGGGTATTTAACGAAAACGAGAGTAAAAGAAAAAAGAGTCTTGATCAACCCAAATTGACCAAAACCCTTGATTTTATGCTTTTTTTGGCGTTTTCACCCTATTTTCGACAGAGCAACGTGATACACTCAACGTGCGAAGTCATCGGAAACATGTCAACAGGTTGAACATATCTAACCTCATATTTAGAACTAAATTCATTTAAATCACGCGCCAAAGTCTCTGGATCACAAGATATATATATTACATTATTAATATTCATTCCCATAACAGATGAAATAAAAGCATGATCACTCCCCTTCCTAGGTGGATCCATAATTACTATATCAATCTGTCCTTCGTAATTAGTTATAAATTTACCAGCATCATCACAATAAAATTCCATATTTGTTATGTTATTTCTTTTTGCGTTTTCAATCGCGTTTTTATGCGCACTTTCATTAATCTCTACTGAGATTACTTTTTTGGCATTCTTTGATGCAATCATACCGATTGTTCCTACACCTGCATAAGCGTCTAATACAACTTGTTCTTTTTTAATATCAATTAAATCAAGCGCTTTAGAATATAACACTTCAACTTGAATAGGATTAACTTGATAAAAACTAGATGCAGATATCTCAAAAGTTAATCCTAAGATTGAATCTTTGATTTTACTTTTTCCAAATAATACTTTTTCTTTTTCACCTAAAATTACATTTGTAAAACGAGGGTTTTCGTTCGCGACAACACTTGTTATCTCTGGATGTATCTTTGTTAAATCATTAATAAAATTCCTTTGTCCTGGGAAGTTTATTCTTGATACAACTAATACAACCATTAATTCATCATAATGATAACTTGTTCTAATTAAGACATAACGTAAAACACCTTTACCACTATCTTCATTAAATATAATAATTCCATGTTTTTTAATTAAATCTTTAATATCCCAAAGAATTGATGCTGCCTTTTTATTTTCAATACAACATTCTTTAATTGGAATAATTTCATGTGTGTTTTGTCGATAAAAACCATAATATACATTACCCTTTTTATCTTTACCATAAGGCATTTGAATTTTATTTCTATAATAATAAGGATCATCCATTCCAATACAAGGAAGAACATCACAATCAATCTTACCAATATACTTTAAAGCATTCTTAACTCTATTTGTTTTAAAATGCAATTGTGCATCATATTTTAATTGTTGATATTGACATCCACCACAAGAAGAACAAATTTTACATTTTGGTTGGATTCTATCTTTTGATAAAGAATATAATTTTTTTACTTTACCAAATAATACTCCTGCGCGTGAATATAAGATTTCAACGTCTGCTTCTTCATCTAAAAAAAGGCCATCACAAAAAATTATATCTCTACCATTTTTAATAATTCCTTTCCCATCTTGAGAAATATCAATACATTTTCCTCTTATTATTTCATTTTTTTGACTATTCTTCATATTTGACTCCTCGTCTTTTTTATTATATAAACAATTGAGTGTGAAAAAAAGATATCTCTTCTAGATATCTCTTTTTCTTATTTACCTTGCATAAATGATTTAATATATTCTACTTCAACTTTTGCATCTAATCGTGGAAATAATGGGTTAGATTTGACAACATGTTGTCCACCTAAAGAAGTAAAATCATTTAATGTTTTATATTCAGTTAAATCTCCTTTTATTCCTAAAGCTTCAAATAATTTTTTTGGTGCTTCAAGTAGTGCTGGTGAAAGCATAATCGCTGATTGTCTAAGCGCATTTGCTAAATGGTTCATCACTGATTTTAATTCATTATTTCTTGTTGGATCTTTTGCAAGTTCCCAAGGTTTTGCTTCTTCAACATATTTATTCGCACGGGAGATATAATTAAATACTGCTTGATATGCTTCATTAATTCGAAGATCATCCATTTTATTATGATACTCTTGAATTGCTAATTTGCCAGTTGTTTCCATTACTTTATCTAATTCATTTAATGTTCCTTGATATTCAGGAATAACACCATCAAAATATTTAATAATCATACCAACAGTACGATTTAATAAATTACCAAAATCATTTGCCAAATCAATATTTACTCTTTCAACAAATTGTTCTGGAGTAAATTGACCATCTGTACCAAACACTACTTCGCTTACATAATAATAACGTAAAGCATCTATACCATAGCGATCAATTAATACTTCTGGAGCGATAACATTGCCTTTAGATTTAGACATCTTACCATCTTTCATCATAATTAATCCATGTACATAAACTTTATCTGGAAGTCTTAAGCCTAAACTCATTAAGAAAATTGGCCAATATATTACATGGAATCTAGTAATATCATTACCAATTAAATGAACAATCTCAGAATCTTCTCCCCAAAACTTATTAAACAATGTTTCATCATCTTGTAAATAACCTAATGCTGTTGTGTAATTAAATAAAGCATCTAACCATACATATACAACATGTTTTGGATTTTCTAAAACTGGAATACCCCAACTAAATGTTGTTCTAGAAACACATAAATCTTCTAATCCTTTTTTAATAAAGTTATTGATCATTTCATTCTTTCTAGATTCAGGAGTGATAAAATCTGGGTGTCTTTCATAGAAATCTAATAATCTATCAGAATATTTACTCATTCTAAAGAAATATGCTTCTTCTTTTGCTTTGTGGACTGGTCTACCACAATCTGGGCAAATATGATTTTCTCCTGCTTGAGTATCGGTCCAAAATGATTCACAAGGTGTACAATACCATCCCTCATAATCACCCAAATAAATATCTCCATTTTCTAACATTTTAGAAAAAATCTTTTGAATAACTTTAACATGTCTTTCATCTGTTGTACGAATATAATCATCATTACTAATTTTCATTGTTGACCATAATTTTTTAATATCTGCGACAATATCATCAACAAATTTTTGTGGATTAACACCTGCTAATTCAGCATTCTTTTGAATCTTTTCACCATGTTCATCGGTTCCAGTTAAAAAATAAGTTTCAATTCCTTGAAGTCTTTTATAACGTGCAATCACATCTGCGATGGTTGTACAATATGCATGTCCAATATGTAATTTAGCACTTGGATAGTAAATTGGTGTAGTGACATAAAAATATTTTTTTGCCATAATAATCTCTCCTTTACTGTCTTGAAACAAAAAACCGTCACAACGAGGTGGCGGTTAATAATTCTATTATTTAATTCCGTATTTTTTATTAAATTTATCAACACGGCCATCTGCTTGAGTAAATCTTTGTTTACCTGTGTAGAATGGGTGGCAATTTGAACATGTATCTACACGGATTTCTTTAACAGTTGAGCCTGTCATAAATGTGCTTCCGCATGTGATACAAGTTACTTTTGCTTGTACATAATTTGGGTGAATACCGTTTTTCATATAGCTTATTTTCTCCTTAATTTGCCTAGAATTGGTTTTCTAAGTCAGCGTAAATATAATATCAAAGATATTTCTACCTTTCAACATTATTTTTAAATAATTCTGTATTTATTATTTTCCATAATAAAAAGAGACGCTTCCATCTCTTTCTACATATCTAATAAAATAATTTTTTGCTCTTTAATTGTTTTTTTAAGATCAATCAATCTTTGATTAGAAGATCCTCTAAATCTTAATGAGATATCTTTTAATTCTTCAATGAACTTCCCATCTACTAATACATCAATATAGGATAACATTTCTTCTGTTACTTTTCCATGTACCTTACCTTCTTTAGGTAAAATATCTTTATCTAAAGTATATCCAGAATATGCCCAGATATTTTTTTGTGGATACATAGCTTTAAATTTTCTTAATAAAGAAATTAAACCTTCTTGATTAATTAATTCAAATGGTTCCCCTCCTAAAAGAGTTAATCCTTCTATATAATCTTTCCCACAAGCTTCTAATATTTCTTCTTCAACTTGCTCAGTATATTTTTCACCATAATCAAATGGCCATGCTATTTCATTAAAGCAACCTTTACACCGATGTGTACACCCGGAAACAAAGATTGATACTCTTACTCCTAATCCATCTGCAATATCAAACTTTTTTATTGTTGCATAATTCATAAATTAAAGATGTAATACTCTTTCTTTTATTTCTTGTGTTCTTCCTTGATTCCAGAATTGTGAACCAATATAACCACAAGTTCTTCTTGCAACATTTAATTTTGATTGATCTCTATTGCCACATTTTGGACATTCCCAAACTAACTTTCCATCTGGATCTTTAACAATTAAAATTTCACCATCATAGCCACATTCTTGGCAATAATCACTCTTTGTATTTAATTCTGCATACATGATGTTATCATATATAAATTTCATAACATCTAATACTGCAGGAATATTTCCATTCATATTTGGAACTTCAACATAAGAAATCGCTCCACCTGGAGATAATCTTTGGAATTTTGCTTCAAATGCAAGTTTTGTGAATGCATCAACTTCTTCTGTAACATGAATATGATATGAGTTGGTTACATAGTTTTTATCTGTAACTCCTGGAATAATACCAAAACGTTTTTGTAATGATTTAGCAAATTTATATGTTGTTGATTCTAATGGTGTTCCATAAATTGAGAAATCAATATTTTCTTTCTTTTTCCATAAAGCACAAGCATCGTTTAAACGTTTCATAATTTGTAAACCTAGCTCTTCGCCTTCTGGTTCAGTTAATTTTTTACCAGTTAATTTATAAACAGTTTCCCATAATCCTGCATACCCCAATGAAATTGTGGAATACCCCCCATATAATAATTTATCAATTGGCTCTCCCTTTTCTAATCTAGCTAAAGCACCATATTGCCATAAGATAGGAGCAGCATCTGATAATGTTCCTTTTAATCTATTATGTCTACACATTAATGCTCTATAACATAGTTCTAATCTTTCATCAAGAATCTTCCAGAATTCTTCTTTACTAGAAGCCGAACAAGCTACATCAACTAAGTTAATAGTAACAACACCTTGATTGAATCTTCCATAATATTTTGGTTTTCCATCTTTATCAACATATGGAGTTAAGAATGATCTACAACCCATACATGTATAACAATGTCCTTCACCGTTTGCATCAACTTTTAATTGAAGCATAATCTTTTCTGAAATATAATCTGGTACCATACGTTTTGCAGTACATTTAGCTGCTAAAACTGTTAAGTCCCAATATCTTGAACCTTCATTAATATTGTTATCTTCAAGAACATAAATTAGTTTTGGGAAAGCTGGAGTAATCCATACACCTTGTTCATTCTTTACGCCTTGAATTCTTTCTTTTAATACTTCTTCAATAATCATTGCTAAGTCATCACGAGTTCTACCTTCTGGAACTTCATTTAAATACATAAAGACAGTAACAAATGGCGCTTGACCATTAGTTGTCATTAATGTAACAACTTGATATTGAATAGTTTGTACGCCTTTTTTAATTTCTTCTTTTACTCTTGATTCAACAATCCTAGAAATTTGTTCTTCCGTTGCATCGATATTATTATCCATCATTTCTTTTTTCACTTCATTTGTAATCTTTTCTCTAGATACTTGAACAAATGGTGCTAAGTGAGATAAAGAAATTGATTGTCCACCATATTGGTTAGATGCAACTTGCGCAAGAATTTGAGTTGCAATATTACAAGCGGTTGAGAATGATTTTGGTTTTTCAATCATTGTTCCTGAAATAACAGTACCATTTTGTAACATATCTTCAAGATTAACTAAATCACAATTGTGCATATGTTGAGCAAAATAATCTGCATCATGAAAATGAATGACACCTTCTTCATGTGCTTTTACAACATCTGGAGGTAATAAAAATCTTTTTGTAACGTCTTTAGATACTTCGCCCGCCATATAGTCTCTTTGAACACTATTTACTGTAGGGTTCTTATTAGAGTTTTCTTGCTTGACTTCTTCATTATTACATTCAATAAGAGATAATATTTGTGCATCAGTAGTATTTGCTTTACGTACTAATGCTCTTTGATAACGATAAGTAATATATTTTCTTGCAAGTTGGTAAGAACATTTGCTCATTAATTCATTTTCAACGAGGTCTTGAATCTCTTCAACATTTAATGCACGTTTAATAGATTTAATTTTTGTACAAATAGTTCCTGCAATTTCATAAATTTCTTCTTCTGTAATACGATCAGGTTCTTTTACTGATTCGTTTGCTCTTTCAATAGCAGATACAATCTTCTTAATGTCAAACTTTACTTCTGAGCCATTTCTTTTAATTACTTTCATACTTCTTTACCTCTTTCTTCTAAATGTGTAAGATTTTGGCGTCAACAAAAATACAACTATTGTTGTCCACATTTCATTAATCGTAAGCTATTATGCCGCTTGCGTAATGAGTAAATAAAATATAGCATTTTCATTAAAATTTTACAATGATAAATCTAATGAAAAAAAACATTTTTTGTTACATCATTTTTTACATTAAAAATTAGTAATTTTTTAGTAGATTGTATACGCCTATGAGTGTGTTTTTCATCGTTCATATCATACTATTTTTTAGTTTACAATAGTTATTATCGCTTTTTCATTTTTTGATACAACTATTAATATATTTCTATTCACGACAAACAAATTTATTCTCTTTTTATATTGATCAAACAAAGAAAAAGCAATAGCTAATAATCTTTTTTCACTTTGTTCGCTATTTATATCAACATAAATTTCATCATTATTACGATATTCAATAATATCTACTTGTAAATATTCTTCAAACACCATTTCACTAGTTTGCGTATTCCCTACAATATGATTAAAACTAAACAAACTATAAAATAAAAAAGTAACTCCTATTAAAAATAAGATTCCTCCAATAATTTTTATACCTTTTAATATATAAGAAAAAATAGTCATAGATATCTATAACTATTTTGTCCCAAATTTACTATTTATTTCTTTTATTTTGAAAATATTTTTTTAATATAGACGAACATTCTTCTTGCAAAATACCATTAACTACTTCTGGATAATGATTTAAATTCTTTTGTGAAAATAAATCAAATGAACTTCCTAACGCTCCACCTTTAGAATCGTTAGTACCATATACTATTTTTTTTATTCTTGATTGATATATTGCTCCTGCACACATTGGACAAGGTTCCACTGTAACATATATCTCACAATCATTTAGTCTCCATGAATCTAGTTTTTTACAAGCCTTTTCTATAGCACAAATTTCCGCATGCGCAGTCGCATTTTTTCTTTTCTCTCTTAAATTATGTCCACGAGAAATAATCTTCCCGTTTTTAACAATTACACATCCAATCGGGACCTCATCAATTTCTTGTGCTTTATTTGCCTCTTTTAAGGCTTCTTTCATAAACTTTTCTTCAATACTCATAAACAAAAACCACCGCACACGTAAGATCAACTTATGGCTGCTACATTCCTGTCCTGACCAGGTTCGCCTACTCACATCGCGATGGCAAAATTATTATACCATATATCGGTTTTTTTACAATTAGATTTTCATATTTCTTCAACAAAAAACCTCAATTAAATTTACCTATTTTAGGAAGAAATAATTGAGGTCAAATTACTATTTAATTATTTTAAATAATTATCTATCTCTATCTTTCATGTGTGGGAAAAGTAAAACTTCTCTAATTGATACTTGTTCTGTAATAAACATAATTAAACGATCTACACCGATACCAACTCCACCACATGGAGGCATACCATATTCAAGAGCTTCTAAGAAATCAACATCCATTTCTGAAGCTTCATCATTTCCTGCTGCTCTCTCTTTTAATTGATCAACAAATCTTTGTTTTTGATCAATAGGGTCATTTAATTCTGTGTATGCATTAGCAAATTCATGTCCACCAATATATAATTCAAATCTTTGAACAAATCTAGGATCGTTTGGATCTTTTTTAGTTAATGGGGAAATTTCTACTGGGTGACCACATAAGAATGTTGGTTGAATTAATTTTTCTTCGCAGAACTTTTCAAAGAACGCATCGATAATATGACCAACCGTAAAGTGTTTTTCTACTTCTACTCCATGTTCTGCGGCAATTTGTTTTGCTTCTTCTAATGAATAATTATTATTCTTAAAATCAACACCAACAACTTCTTTAATCATGTCACACATTGTTACTTTTCTAAATGGTTTAGAAACATCAATTTTTTCTCCTTCTGGATTAAAGATGTTCATAAATTCTTCTTTGCCTGCTACTTTATTTGCAACTTCTCTAATAACACCTTCTGTAATATCCATCATTGAAGATAAATCGCCATAAGCCTCATATAATTCTACAGTTGTAAATTCTGGATTATGTGTTAAATCCATACCTTCATTACGGAATAATCTTCCGAATTCATATACTCTTTCTAATCCACCAACAATCAATCTCTTTAATGGTAATTCTGTTGCAATTCTTAAATAAAAATCTTTATTCAAAGTATTGTGATGAGTAATAAATGGTCTAGCTGTCGCTCCCCCTTGAACTGGAGAAAGAACTGGAGTTTCTACTTCTACAAATCCTAAACCATCAAAATAGTGTTGCATTGCACGAATAATTCTAGGTCTCATCAATGCAACTCTTTTTGCTTCTTCGTTCATAATTAAATCTACATATCTTCTTCTGTAGCGTTCTTCTTTGTCAGTTAAACCATGGAATTTTTCTGGTAAAGGTCTTAATGATTTTGTTAAGTTTGTGTATTTAAGGCATTTAATTGTAATCGCACCTGTTTGAGTAAGCATAATCTTACCTTCAACACCAACGATATCACCAATATCTGCCATCTTAAATAAATTGTATTGTTCTTCACCAACATCATTTATTGAAATATATACTTGTTGTTTTCCTTTAACGTCTTGTAAAGAGAAAAAGCTAGCTTTTCCCATTTTACGAATAAACATGATTCTACCTGCAATAGAAACATGTAAATCCATTTCATCAATCTTATTATGAAGATCTTGCATAAATGCTTTATGTTCTTCTGTTCTATCGTTAGGATCAATTTCAGTAACTCCTAATTCTAAGAGTTTTGCTTTTCCTAACGCTTGAATATCACTTGAAAAATCTTTTTGATTAAAAGCTTGACCAAATGGATCAATACCTAATTCTTTTAATTTTTCTACTTTTTGACGTCTTACAATCTCTTGATCATTTAATTTTTCTTCCATTTTGACACCTCTTATAAAAATAAAACAATAGTTTGTCTTGCTCTATCATATCGAATAAACAGAGTTTCTTCGAAATAATTCTATTAAAATAATTATATTTTATCAACTAAAAATTCTCTTTCTTAATTGTTTCAACAATTCGAAAGAATTCTTCTTTAGATTTCATCGCTGTCAATTTCACTTTATATTGCTTACAAGATGGGAATCCTTTTAAGTAATGAGTAGATAGCCCTCTCATTTCTTGAACAGCTTTATATTCCCCTTTTACTTCTTCTAATTCTAGAAAATGATGTTGCATATATTCTATTTGTTCTTCAAATGTTGCATTAGGAATACGTGTACCATCTTTTAAATAAGCATCAATTTGAGTTATTAATTTTGGATTCCCTAATGCTCCTCTACCAATCATTAATCCATCTGCTTTTGTGTATTCTATTACTTCAATAGCTTTTTCTAAAGAGGTAATGTCACCATTAGCGATAACTGGTATAGAGACTTCTTCTTTTACTTTCTTTATAATGTCATAGTTGACTTTTCCTTCATAGAATTGCTTTCTCGTTCTTCCATGTATTGCGATTAATGATATTCCCGCTTTTTCTAATATTTTTGCGGTTTCTACAGCATTAATTGAATCTTCATCCCACCCTATTCTAATTTTTGCTGTTATTGGTTTATTAGAAATATCGACAAGAGCTTTCATCGCTTCAAATAATTCTTCTCTTCTTTCTTCTTTTAACCAACTAGATCCCGAATTTTCTTTAACAACTTTAGGAACTGGACATCCAAGATTAATATCTAATATTTCAAAATCACCCTTTTCTAATAATACTTTCGCTCCTCGAACTAAAGAATCTTTTGAACCACCAAATAATTGAACAGCTAAAGGATGTTCTTCTTTAATTGTTTTTAACATATTAATTGTTTCTTTATTATTATAAATTAAAGCAAAATCCGAAATCATTTCAGATACAACCATCCCACAGCCAAAAGGTTTTAGCATTTTTCGATATGCTAAATTTGTAATTCCTGCCATTGGAGCTAATATAATATTGTTTTCTAATTCTATATTTCCTATTTTTAATTTCATATATCTCCAAAAAAAGAAAGGGGACTATTAATCCTCTTTCTTATCTTCATTAAATTCTTCAGTAGTAACTACTATTTGTTCTTCATTAATAACATTATTTTCTAACCCATTTTCATCTTTTGGTTCTTCTACTACTTCAACTGCATCCGAATAAACAGGCATTTTGCCATTCTTTAATAAATAATCAATCTCTTCTGCATTAATTGTTTCATTTTCTAATAATGCTTCTGCGATTAATACTACTTTATCTCTATTTGTTTTGATTAAATCAATTGCATTTTGATGAGCTGTTTCAATAATGTTTCTTACTTCTCTATCTATTTCATTTGCAACTTGACCAGAGAAATTCTTTTGAGAAGAAGTATAATCTCTTCCTAAGAATACTGATCCACCAGCTGTTTCATATTGAATTGGTCCAAGTGAAGACATACCATATTCAACAACCATTGCTCTAGCAATTTTTGTTGCTTTTTCAATATCATTACTTGCACCTGTTGAAATATCATTAAAGAACACTTCTTCACTAGCTCTACCACCAAGGATACCTGTAATCTCTGCAATTAATTCTCCTTTAGTCATTAAGAATCTATCATCTTCTGGGGCAGACAATACATATCCACCTGCCATTCCTCTAGGAATAATAGTAACTTTTTGAACTTTATCACTTTCAGGAAGAAGAATACCAATAATAGCGTGTCCTGCTTCATGATAAGCGACTGTTTTTCTTTCAAGTTCGTTTAAACGTTTAGATTTCTTTGCTGGGCCTGCAATACGACGATCAATTGCTTCATCAATTTCTTTAATAGAAATTTTTTCTTTTTTCAATCTAACAGAAAGGATAGCCGCATCATTAATAATAGAAGCTAAATCTGC
This sequence comes from Caryophanales bacterium, assembly GCA_029006735.1. Taxonomy (GTDB): domain Bacteria; phylum Bacillota_I; class Bacilli_A; order RFN20; family CAG-449; genus UBA3210. Next base: position 4,654 of record JAQXGN010000043.1, on the reverse strand, counting down.
ACCAGAGAACCCAACAGTTCTTTTTGCAATATTTTTCCAATCAACGCTTGAATCGAACTTCTTTCCACGAGCATGAACTTTTAAAATCTCTTCACGACCAACTTTATCTGGTAATCCAACTGTAATTTGGCGATCAAAACGACCTGCTCTCATTAAAGCAGGGTCAAGAACGTCAGCTCTATTAGTCGCTGCCATAACAATAATTCCAACATTATCAGCAAATCCATCCATTTCAACTAATAATTGGTTTAATGTTTGTTCACGTTCATCATTTCCTCCACCTAACCCAGCGCCTCTTTGTCTACCGACAGCATCAATTTCATCGATAAAAACCAAACAAGGAGCAGTTGCTTTAGCTTTTTTGAACATGTCTCTAACTCTACCTGCACCAACACCAACAAACATTTCAACAAAGTCAGAACCAGAAATAGAATAGAAAGGAACCTTTGCTTCTCCTGCTACTGCCTTTGCAAGTAATGTTTTACCTGTTCCTGGAGGGCCAACTAATAAAACACCTTTTGGTAATTTAGCACCTGCAGAAGCATATTTTTGTGGATTCTTTAAATAATCCACCATTTCTCTCATTTCTTCTTTTTCTTCATCACAACCTGCTACATCATCAAATTTAACTTTTGAATTATCTTCTCTACGTGCTCTTGATTTATTAAAATCCATCGCTTGATTATTTGATTTTGATACAGAAGCACTCATACGAGAAACCATGAAAATAACAGCGCCTATTACAAGTACGCCTGTCAAAATAACTGGAAAAAAATCACTCCAGAAATTAGAAGCATTTGGATCAATAATATTTAAATTACTAGAATTATAATATAACTCAACACCATTACCATTATCGATAGCTCTATTTAATATAATATAATTTAAAATGCTTTCGTTGTAATCAGAAGGAGACAAACGAACCGAAAAAGCATAGTTCTTTGAATCTTCTTTAACATAACCTGCAACATCAATAAAATTACCATTATGATAATCGATTTCTAATTTAACAATATTGTCTGTCCATAAGACAGATTGTTTTGCATTTTCTTCAAATTCGCCATCACCCTCGTAACCACATACAATATCTCCAGCAGAATAATTTCTTTTTTGTGTGCCAGTGCCTCTAAAAATAAAGACAACCGCAATAATAATTCCAGTAATAAGAACATATGGTAATACATAGCTTAGCCATGATAGCTTTTGATTTTTCTTCATTCTTACACCTCCACCTTACATTAAATTAATAACTTTAATGTATCCAGTCTATTTTATCACAAACTTTAACTTGTTTGCTATACTTTTTTGAATGTCGTTATTATATAGAGGAATATAGACTACTTTCCCTCTATTATTTACTACAACAGGATAATTTATCCTGTTATTCATTGGAATTTTAGCATCAATGAATACTCTGTTGATTTTTTTTGTAACATTTCCAATGGTAACTACATCATCTTTTTTTGCATTTCTAATCACTAAAGGATAAGAACTCTCATAAATTTTTAGAAATGCCGTGTCTATTCTAAAATCACAAGAAAAGATTTCATTATCCAAACTAGAAGGCTCTAATAAAGTATACGCATAATTCATTGGTTTAACCTTATCAGATAGAAAGAAAATATCATATTCTTTAACAATCATCCTAGTTTTGGTTAAATTATAAAACAAATTAGGTTTAGAAGAGGTTAAAATTCTTTCTATTTCATGTATTTTTGTCCATGTTATTTTTTTTACTAATGAAGGGCATTCCCTTGTTATGATTTCATAAAAAAATAGATGCCTTTGTTCTTCAGTTAAATTCATAACCTCGTTAACATAGTATTTCTCTTTTTTTAACAATCTTGCGATATAATTCATATTTTTATCTAATTCAATATTTTTTAGATTGATTTCTTCTAACATGTTTTCTCGTTCTTCTTTTGACATCATTGAAATAACATCTAAACGAATTTTATTTCTTGTATTAATTCTTTCAAAATTAGTAGAATCAATTGAATATTTTATATTATTCTCAATGCAATAATTTAATAAATCTTTTTTAGAAAAACGAACCAAAGGTCGATATACATCCATATCAAAAATCGTTGTTTTCTCGTTAAATCCCCATTTTTTTACAAATCCTTTTCTTCTTTTTTGCATAATATATGTTTCTAACAGGTCATCTTCATGATGAGCGATAAATAATCCTTTAGCGTTATATTTGTGTGCAACTTCTTTAAAAAAACAATATCTTTTTTCTCTCGCCCAAGACTCAAAATTACCTTTACCATCAAAGAATGCATCTAAATAATAAAATGGATAATTGTATAGTTTTGAATATCTTTCTACCATATCTTTTTCTTGATCACTTTCTTTTCTAGTATGGTAATTTACATGACAAACAATTAAATTTAGACGATTTTTATAAAGCATATGTAAAAGTGCCATGGAATCTGGTCCACCAGATACCCCAATTAAATATAAATTATTATTAATTGTATATTTTTCAAACATCAAAACTAGCCCTTCTTCCATCAACTTGAATTATAGAATACTTCCTCTATTATTTCATTAGATTTTATTAATTTTAATCCCAATTATCGTTTTATCATCATCAACATTTGTTTTACTACTGAAATACCTATATAGGAACTTAACATAACTAGATAAAGGTAAAAATACTGCTTTTTGCGATGTTTTTTCTATTTCTTCATACACATTCTCGCCAAATCCGTCTGTCATAAAAATCAATATATCTCCACATTGTAATTGAACTTTCTCTGGAGCAATTACAACGTTTTTTACTATGCCTAAAGGTGGATAATGCGAACTAATCACCAATACTTTCTTATTTCTAATGATAAAGGTTGAAAATGATCCCCCTTTAAACAATTCCATTTCGCAATTAGACAAGTTTATTTTAGCTATATCAATAGTTGAATATAATTCTTCATATGTTTTCGCCAATATTATTTTGTTTGCATATTCAATCGCATCATTTACATCCATAATATCAATCAAATTGTTCATTAAATCAATTAAATACGATGCTATTTCTTGTGATTTACTTGTATGTCCCATTCCATCACATAAAATCAAAAAGTCACATCCTCCTATTTTTTTAAATAAGAATTGATCTCCACTTTTTAATTCACTTCCGGATTTTATATTCGCGCTTTGTATTTCATAATTAATCATCGTTTCTGCTTTTTCAACACTACCATTTAATACTTTATCCATAACGCCTAAAGCACCTGTCATGCTTTCTTTATTCTCTAATATTTGAACTTCTTTATCTGAATATTCTAATAATCGTTTATTTGCATAATTTATCCCTTTAAGAATTCTTTCTGGATAATAACAACTATGTGATATATCTTGTTTATCTTCACTACTAATGTTGGATTTAATATATTTTTCAATGCTCAATTCGCATTTATTCTTATTTTTACATTTTTGACAGGCATCGAAACGAATAGATTCAGCTAATTTTGTTTTAATGTCTTCATATTTCTCAAATCGATTATCAGTTAATAAAGAAAGAACTTTATTTAATCGTTGAACTTTTGCTTTATAATCGTAATCTGTTTTCTCCTCTTCAAATAATCTATTAAAAACATCTATCAATTCTTTAGGAATAAAGAACCCCACCGAAGCCGCACCAATAACTTGAAAATATATTTGGTCTAAATAAAATGATTTATCAATAGAATAAGACAATATTGAATAAACAAGTATTAGAATGAGCACATTATATTTGCTATCTAATAATGAGGCAATAAACAAGGAGCCAACCCATATCAATAAAACAGTTTTTTCATAACTACCTAATAAAACAAAAAGTAAGTATACAAATAGAAGAGAAAAATAAAATTCTTTTTCTTTTTGTACTCTTAAAAAATAAATTAAAACTAACGTAGCCCATAATAAGCCTATTCCTTCTATTTTTATACTCAAACAGGCGACTAAACCAAATAAAAATCCAAAAGAAATTGGGAAATATCTCTTCTGTTTTATCGTATCAATTAATAATGCTATCTGATAACAACAAATAATAGAAAAAATAAAAGAAATACTTGAGTTTAAGCGAGAAAACTCACTATTTGATGAAAAAAAATAAATTAAAAAAAGCGTTCCATTTCCTAACAAATTTAGCATCAATTTATTATTATATTTTAATAAGTATTTTAATATTATTAACGCGAGAAAAAGCGAGGCTATTATTGCGAGTTCCAGACAATAATTTTTATTAATAAATAAACTTGTAATAATACATGTAATTGCAGTAATACAATAGGTAGAGAAGGAGAGATAAATAGCAGCACAAAAAAGAATAAGGATAAAGGGATTAAACAAGAAAGCCGTATTTTGAAAGACAATAATGATTGAGAAAAAACAAAAGATTATATCAAGCAATAACTCGTTCTTTAAAGAAGCATAATTTTGACCTTTTTTGAAAACGTGTTCCATATTTATCCCTCCTCTTATAGAAGAATAAATTATTAGAACAATAAAAAAAGGTCGAATTATGTTGAACTTGTAAAGTATTCGTAGACACACAAAAAAGTCTATGAGTACTTTTTTTGTTATACTCATTATAAGGAGGTAATAATTATGGGAAGACCAAAAGGTGGAACTAACAAAAAACATACCAAAGAAGAAAAACTTACTA
>JAQXGN010000042.1 GCA_029006735.1 Caryophanales bacterium | reverse complement strand
GCAGTTTGATGATATTTGAAAGATTCGCGAATTTGAAGTATAAGTTCGGTAATAAGGTCTTCTGGACAAAAGGATATTTTGTTTCAACAGTCGGACTTGATACAAAGGTGGTAGAACAGTATATTCGAGACCAAGAGAAAGAAGACCTTATGACTGATAGTATGTCAACCAAAGAATATGTAGACCCTTTTAAAGGGTAGCAAGTATTGGACACGGTTGTCAGACCTTCCATGGCCATTTATGGGTCGGTGGAGTATTAGCCCTTATAGGGAACAGTCAGAACAACGTGATTTCACGTTGGTACTATTTTTTATCAATGTAAGGCATATAAAGAATCATTTTCTATAAAAAAACAATAATTTATGTTAAAATACATAATTAAGTAAAGGAGTATACTATGAAAAAAGTATTGATTATTACAGATTCTAACTCGGGTATTACACAACGTGAAGCAAATCAACTTGGCATTAAAGTTGTTCCAATGCCTTTTGTTATTAATGGTGAAGAATACTTTGAAGAAATTTCTTTATCACAAGAAAGTTTTTATGAATTATTAAAGAATCCAGATATAAGTATCGCTACATCACAACCATCTAGCTATTATATCCAAGATTTATGGAATGAATCATTAAAAGAATATGAAACAATTGTTCATATTCCAATGTCTAGTGGATTATCTTCTTCGTATCAAACTGCAATTAACTTATCTCATACAGATGAGTTTGAAGGAAAAGTTTTTGTTGTTGATAATCAAAGAATTTCTATTACATTAAAAGAAGCAGTTTATGAAGCAGTTGAACTTGCTAAACTTGGTAAATCAGCAAGTGAAATAAGTGATTATTTAACTAAAACAAAATTTGTTTCTAGCATTTATATTATGGTAGATACTTTAAAATATTTAAAACGTGGTGGTAGAGTTACTCCTGCGGCAGCTTTACTTGGTTCAATGTTAAGAATTAAACCAGTATTACAAATTAGAGGTTATAAATTAGATGCTTTCTATAAAGCATTGAATATTAAACAAGCAAAAATGAAGATGATTGAACAGATTAAATTTGACTTAAATGGTGAATTTGCTGAATATTATAAACAAGGTAAGATGGTTATTTCTTTAGCACATACACAAAACTTTGAAGAAATTGAAAAGTTCAAAGAAGAAGTTAAAAAAGCAATTCCAGATGTAGAGATTAGATTTGTTGATCCTTTATCATTATCAGTTTCATGCCATATAGGTCCAGGAGCAATTGCTGTAGCTTGTCATATAAAAAGTTATTAATTAGAGGCAATAATAAATGAAAAGATTATACGTTTTCATGAGTTTATTTATTTTAGAAATATTATTTGCCGTCTTAGTATGTTTTTATACTAAGACTTTTTTGGTTATTCCATTTTTAATTTATTCCATTAGTTTTGTTGCATTAGGGGGATTATTTTTTACATATCGAAACTATAAATCATGGGGGAAGATTATTTCTTCTATCGTTGTAATAATTGTTACTTGTATTGCAAGTTTTGTTTTTGTTGAAAATGGTATTGCTTCATCAAATTTATTTTCATCTTTTAAATATTCGTCAGTAGAAAGGGAAAATCACTTAAATCCTGAATATTCTAAAGTAAAAAAAGGAAAGATTTCAGGATGGTTATATTCTCCTTATGAATTAGAAAATAATAAGCTTGTAGTTTATTTTGGCGATATTAATGAACCAAGTGAATCGGCAATTCGTCATTCAAAAAGAATGAAAACACATAATCTTCAATCTAATCTTTTGTGCATTAATTATCCAGGATATGGTACGAGTCGTCAAATTCAAACCGAAAAAACTTTTTATTCAATGGCAACAGCATCTATCGATTATGCAATAGAAGAATTAAATGTTTTAAAAGAAAATATTATTGTTGTTGGTTATGGATTTGGAACAGCATGTGCAATATATGCATCTTCTTCACGTGATATTGAAGAATTAGTTTTAATTTCTCCTTTTGGCGATTATTGGCAGGTTGCTACCTCAGGGATGATTGGTATAGAAAAGTGTGTTGTTTTTCCAGTATTTGGAACGGGAATTAATACTTATTTAGTTAAAGCTCATACTACATTAATTGTATCGACTGATGATATTTATTATAATGAAAAAAGAATTGAAAAATTTAAAACTAGATTTGAATTAGTTGATTGTTTTGAACTTAATGAAGTAGGTCATTATGAATATTGGAGTAATGATGAAATGCTTGATATATTAAATGATATTGTGATGATTTCTAAGGAGCATACTAATGAAATATAGTTTTTGTAATGATTATTCAACATTAGCTCATCCTAACGTTTTAAATGCTCTTATTAAATATAATGATGAACAAAACGAAGGATACGGAGAAGATATTCATACCCTTAATGCACGAAATATCATTAAGGATCGTTTTTCTTGTCATAATAGTGATATCTATTTTTTAAATGGTGGAACACAAACTAATTTAGTTTTGATTTCGCATGCCTTGAAAACTTATCAAGGTGTTTTATCGTGTGAAACAGGTCATATTAATGTTCATGAAACAGGAGCGATTGAAGGAAGTGGACATAAAATTATCACAGAAAAAGGTAAAAATGGAAAATTATATCCTGAGGATGTTCTTTCTGCATTAAAGAAAAATCATGGACCACATATGGTGAAAATTAAATTAGTATATATTTCAAATTCAACAGAAATTGGAACGATCTATTCGAAAAAAGAATTAATGGATTTGTCTAAAGTCTGTCGTGATAATGATTTGTATCTATTTGTTGATGGGGCAAGATTATCTTCTGCAATAATGAGTAAAGATAATGACATAGATCCATCTGATTTCGCTAAATATACGGATGCATTTTATATTGGTGGAACTAAGATTGGTTTATTAAATGGTGAAGCATTAGTAATTAATAATGATGAATTAAAGAAAGATTTTATATACCAAATAAAAAATCGTGGAGCGTTAAATGCAAAAGGATTTTTATTAGGAATTCAATTTGAAGAAATTTTTAAAGATGATTTGTATTTCCTTTTAGGGAAAAAAGAAAATGAATTAGCGTATTATCTATTTTCTGAATTAGAAAAAATAGGTATTAGACCATATTTCCCACTTCAAACTAATCAAGTATTTATTATTTTAGATAATAAAATGATTGAAGAATTAGAAAAAGAATTTATATTTGAAGTGTGGGAAGATTTAAATCTGCATGAAAAAGTTGTAAGATTAGTATGTTCTTATTCAACTAAGAAAGAATATATTGACTTATTAGTCAAAAAAATTAAAAATATAGAATTGTGTAAATAAATTAATATAAAGAAAGAGGTAAATATTATGAAAGCAAGTAAAATGTTAATTGCAACATTGAAAGAAACTCCAAATGAAGCTGTTATTTCTAGTCATGTTTTATTATTAAGAGCAGGATTTATTCGAAAGTTAGTCGCTGGAGTCTATAATTATTTACCGCTTGGATTAAGAACTTTACATAAAATTGAAAATATTATTCGTGAAGAAATGGATAAAGCAGGATGTTTAGAAATTCTTTCTTCGGCAGTTCAACCAAAAGAATTATGGCAAGAGTCGGGTAGATGGTCAAAATACGGACCTGAATTATTCCGTTTTAAAGATCGTCATGATCGTGACTTTTGTCTTGGCCCAACTCATGAAGAAATCTTTACTGATTTAGTTAGAAATGAAGTTAAATCAAAAAAGAATTTACCAATGAATATATATCAAATACAAACTAAATATCGTGATGAATTTAGACCTCGATTTGGTTTAATGAGATCAAGAGAATTTATTATGAAGGATGCATATTCATTTGATACTAGTTTTGAAGGATTAGATAAATCATATCAAAATATGTACAAAGCATATTGTTCTATTTTTGATCGCTTTGGTTTAAACTATAAAATTGTTCTTGCAGATACTGGTGCGATTGGTGGAACTGGTTCTCATCAATTTATGGCCCTTTCTGATGTTGGTGAATCAGATATTATCTATTGTCAATGTGGTTATGCTGCTGATCAAGAAAAAGCAGAATCTAGAGTTGATGAATATCATTTTAATGATGAAATGTTACCTATTGAAGAAGTATTAACTCCTAATCAAAAATCAATTGAGGAAGTTTCTACATTCTTAGGATTAAATGCAAAAGATGTTTGTAAATCAATGGTTTATCGTGATTTTGTTAATAATCGTCTTGTGCTAGTTATGGTTAGAGGTGATCGCGATGTTAATGTCATTAAAGTCGTTAACGCATTAAACATTGCTGAACACGAAATTGCATTATCTTCAAGTGAAGATATTATTTCTTTAGGCTCTGTTGAAGGATTTGTTGGTCCAGTTGGATTAAAAGAAGATGTTCTTATCCTTGTTGACGAAGAAGTTGCTAAAATGAAAAATATTGTTGTAGGTGCAAATAAAGCAAATTATCATTTAAAAAATGTTAATTTTGGTCGTGATTTTATAGGTACAGTTGGTCAATTTAGGAATACTGTTCAAGGAGATATTTGTCCAATATGTGGTCGTCCATTAGAAATGGAAAGAGGAATTGAAGTTGGACAGATTTTTAAATTAGGAACTAAGTATTCTTTACCAATGGGATGTACATATCAAGATGATGATGGTAGTGTAAAAGAAATGGTTATGGGATGTTATGGTATTGGTGTTACTAGAACCATGTCAAGTATCATTGAACAAAATCATGATGAATTTGGTATCATTTGGCCTATTAATGTCGCACCATATCATGTTGTAATTGTTCCAATATCTATGAAAGATGAAATGCAAGTTAAAGTCGCTAATGAGATGCATGATAAATTTGTTTCTTTAGGTATTGAAGTTGTTTTAGATGATCGAGATGAAAGACCAGGATTCAAATTCAAGGATTGGGAACTCATCGGTATTCCTTATATTATTACAATTGGTAAAAAAGTTAATGAAGGTATTTGTGAGTTTAAAACTCGTTCAACTTTGATCAAAGAAGAAAAAACATTTGATGAAGCGATTAATACAATTAATGAATTAGTAAAAAAATTATAATTCATAGAAAAATAATATTTAGTTTGGATTTAACTCCAAACTTTTTATTTTAGATTTATTATCAAAAAAATAATAATAGCATATCTTACTTTGAGGTTAGTATATGCAAAAGTCACTCATTCATAGTTTAATAACTCCATTTGATGAAAATGGAAAGATTGATTATCAAGTTCTAGAACAAATTTTAAATCTCGTTAAAGATAATTATAATGATGGGGTTATTCTTTTTTCTTTAGTTGGAGAAGGTAATTTCTTATCATTAGAAGAAAAGAAAGAAATCTATAATTTTATTAAAAAAAGAACAGACATTACTTTATATTACTCGTTAAATCATTTATCATTTAAAGATGCATTCAAGGAAATAGAGAGTATTAAAGAATTAGGAATTCAAAACTATGTTGTGACATGTCCATATTTTGTTAAACCGACGCAAGATGGAATATTTTTATACTATAAAAAAATTGCGAAAGCGTTATTTCCTTCTAAAGTGATTATTCATAATATACCATCTAGAACTGGTGTAAATATTACATTTCAAACAATTAGAAGATTATATAAATCTTTAGCAAATATCAATGGGTTAATTGAATCAAGTAGTGATTTAAATCTCATAGCAATGATAAAAAAAGATAATCCAAATATGAAAATCTTTCTTGGAGAAGAAAAATTATTCTTAGAAGCATTAGAGAAAAATATTGATGGAATTGTTTCTTCTATCTCTATGAATTTTGGTAAACAATATAAAGAAATCATGGAAGATATGGATATAGGATTTAAAAATGAACTATTGATTTCTTATTTAAGATTAGTATTAGAGATTATTTCTGAATATGATTATCCAATGAATATCAAATATTATCTATCCAAAAAAGGTTTTAAATCGATGGAATTAAGATTGCCATTAACTAAAATTACATTAGATAATGAAGACTATAATTTATTACTTTAGTTTTTATCAAAAAAACTATATAATAATTGATGTAGAAAAGGAAAAATATGATTTACTTAGTTTACGGAGAGCAATACCCATTAGTAAAAAAAAGAGCACAAAGAATTATTAAATCGGTTTTAAATGATGAAATCGATGATTTTTCTTATGTTAGAATGAATGGGAAAGAAGATTTAGTCCAAGATATTGTTTATGAATGTAATTTGATTCCACTTGGAGGGAAAAAAGTTGTTCGTATTGATGAACCATATTTTTTAACTTCAATTAAAGAAAAAGTAAGTATTGATAAAGAACAAGATTTTAAAACTTTAAGTGATTATATATTAAATGATAATTCTGAAGAAGTATGTCTTCTTTTTGTTTGTGAAACAGGTTCGCTAAATAAAAAAAGTGAAGTATATAAAGCAATTGAAAAAAATGGTCAAATCATTTTTGAAGAAGGGCTATCCATCGATTCATTACGTTTAACAGGTGTTAAATATTTTGAAAAGAAAGGATCAAATATTTCTTCTGAAGCATTAGAACTATTATTAGAACGTGTTGGTGATGATGTATCTAAATTTATTCTTGAAGCAGATAAGTTATCATTATATTCAAAAGATATTACTCCAGATGATGTCTTTAAAATGGTTCCTTTACCTTTAGAACAAAATGCATTTAATATTTGTGAAAACTTGATTAATAATAAAATTAGTCATGCAATAAAAATCTATCGAGATTTGATTACTCTCAAAGAAGAACCAGTTAGATTACTATATTTATTTGCATCACAATTTAGATTTTATTGCCAAGTTGCTTATTTATACAAAATTGAAAAAAAATCACAAGAGAATATTGCAACTTCATTAAAAGTTCATCCTTATCGAGTAAAACTTGCTTGTCGTATTTTAGTTAATATTTCTTATGATAAGTTAATTAATGTAATGGATTATCTATTTGACTTAGATGCCAAAATTAAGAATATGGAAATTGATCCATATATTGGATTAGAACTTTTTTTAGTAAATTTTAATGAAATTTAAGACCATTTAATTTTTTTTGCATATTATTAATTACGAATATGGAGATAATATATGCGATCAATTTTAACTAAAAGAGAAAGAGAAATCTTTAATCTATTAGTTGCAAATCTTTCAACAAAAGAAATAGCTGATGAACTCTATATTTCAGAAAAAACTGTTAGAAATCATATCTCTAATGTTATGCAAAAACTTGGAGTAAAAGGAAGAGCTCAAGCTGTTTGTGAACTTATTCGAATGAATGAGATCGAATTATAAATGGGGCTGTTAAGAAACTAAAAAGTTTCTAACGGCCTTTTTTATGTTTATAAGAAGTTCTAAGAGAGGCATTTTTGCCTTTCTTTTTAGATTCAGTTTTTAGCAATTTTTTAAAATTTGGAATAGGTAAAGATTCAGATTGG
>JAQXGN010000041.1 GCA_029006735.1 Caryophanales bacterium | reverse complement strand
GATATATGATGATTAATATTTTTACTTAATATATAGGGCTTAAGAATAACCATATTTCTAGCCAAAAGTTATATAAGTTCAAAAAAAGCATAAATTACTTTTGATTTTAACTTATTTACTAATTTATGCGTTTATTCTGTCAAGGGTATATGAAAAATTGACATTTAACATATTATTATGTTAAAGTAAAAATGGGAGTGAAAAAATATGAAAAAATGTCCGTTTTGTAATACTTTTATGAATGATGATGTTGAACAATGTCCTAATTGTTTAAAGGATGTTTCTAGTTTTCAACCAATGCCAGAAGTTGCTCCTAAAAATCATAAAACTAATTACTTTTTATTAATGTTTGGATTTATATTTTCATTTGGTGGATTAGCTGCTAGTTTATCGCAAAGAAAAAATCGTTTTGATTATATTAAGATGAAAGAAACTTTATTAGCAGACTATGAACTTAATAAAACAGATGAATTATATGATAAAATCTTACGAGTTTCTGCGAATATTAAAACTTGTCAACTTAGTGAAGTATTCTTCTATTTAGTTGTTGTTCTTGGAGTAGGCTTAGTTATTTATTCGATAGTTAATTTTATAATTAAGAAAGTGAAAAAGGCGAAAGCACAAAGAGGTGATTAATATGAATATTGCTATTATTTTAGCTGGAGGAAATGGAAACAGATTTTTATCTGATACGGTTAAATTTCCTAAACAATTTTATGAGTTTTGTCGTAAAGAAGTTATCGCTTATTCTTTGGAAACTTTTTCTTCACATCCTAAAATTGATAAAATTGTTGTTGTTTCTAATTATGAATACATTAAAAAAACAGAAGAAATAGTTTCTAAATATGGATTTAATAAAGTTATAGGTGTATGTCCTGGTGGAATTACTCGTCAAGCAAGTGTCTATTCGGCGATTGATTTTTTAAGTCGAGATCCTAATATTGGTAATCCAAATATTATTATTCATGATGCAGCTAGAATGCTTGTTTCTAAAAAGATTATTTCTGATAATATTGATGCTTTAGAAGATCATGATTCTGTTGCTACTATTATTGGTATATCTGATACCGTAATTGAAGCAGAGGATAATAAGATTAAATCTACTTTAGATAGAAGCCATGTCTTCTTAATGCAAACACCTCAATCATTTAAATTAGATTTATTGAGAAGCGCACATAAATTTGCGCAAACACTTTCAATTAATGATGCAACAGATGATGCTCAATTAATGAAATTAATGAATAAAGATGTATTCTTAGTTATGGGTGATAAAGCAAATATGAAATTAACAACAGAAGATGATTTAATTTTATTAAAAGCATTACTTGATAATCAAAAAGAATAAAGAAAGGATTCATTTACTATGAAAAAAATCAAAACTATGTTTTATTTAACTAGTTGGGGAACAGCTTTATTTAGTATTTTAAATTTCGCTTTATATGATATTTGGCTAAAAGTTACTCTTGATCGAATTGCAGATACATCTCAAGGAGCAGAAGGTTTAGGCGGGATAGGAGTTGGTATCTTACTTGCAATATGTCTTATTGCTACTTTTATATGTATTGGATATGGTTTAGTATTTAATACGATTGGTACAATTTGTGCGGTAAAAAAGAAATTTGTTCCTCAAGGTGTCTTCTCATTAATTGAAGGATTAATTATTGGAATTTATACATTAATTCTTGCAATTAGTTCAGCAACTTCTACTTCTTTAGTTAACCAAGATATTCCTTATATCGCATTCTTTTTTGTTCTATCGATATTAACTTTAGTTTGTTCAATAGTTTCATTTATCTTATCAATTAAACTTAATAAGCTGAATAAACAAGAAAGATTCTAATTATTATCAAGCATATGGATATATTTCTATATGCTTTTTTTTATGTTTTATAAAAAAATACTTTCATTTTTATATTTAAGAAATATAATAATGGTAGAAATAAGGGGGAAGATAAATATGGCAGAAAATCCGCGATCTATTAAGATAGTAAATTTTTCGAGCCTTTTTATCATGTAGATATATCTAGGCTCGTTTATAAGGAGGGCTTATGGAAGAATATTTACAAGAGATCTTAGATTTAGTTAAATCTAATTTACCAGAAAATGAAATAAAAGAAAAATTATTACAATACCATGATTCCGATATTGCAGATGTTTTTGAACTTTTAGATGACGATGAAAAACTTCGTTTAACTAGAATTTTAGGTACTGAAGAAGTTTCGGATGTTTTAACTTATGTTGATGATAAAGATGAAGTTCTTGACTATTTAAAAGATGAACAAGCCGCAGATATCATTGAAAACATGGATGCTGATGATGCGGTTGATGTTTTACAAGAAATGGATCAAGAAGAAAGAGAAAAGATTCTTGATTTAATTGAAGATGAAGAAGTTAAAGAAGATATTCAACTTATTATGTCTTTTGATGAAGATGAAGTTGGTTCTTTAATGACAACTAATTATGTCACGATTCTTGATACTGATAACGTTAAGTTAGCAATGAAGAAATTAATTGATCAAGCAAAAGATAATGACAATATTTCTACTATTTTTGTCACAAAAGATAGTGGTGAATTTTTAGGTGCAATTGCGTTAAATGATATTATCATTGCACGTGAAGGATTTAAATTGACCGATAAAATGATGTCTAATTATCCTTTCTTAAAAGCACATGATAAAATAAGCGATATAATTAATGATGTTAAAGATTATGCTGAAGAGATTTTACCAGTCTTAGATAATGAAAATATATTAATTGGTGTCTTAACTGCATCTGATATTGTTGAAATCGTTACAAGCGAAGCAAATGAAGACTATCATAAACTCGCAGGTTTACTTGAAGAAGAAACTCCAGATGAATCAATCTTCCAATCAATTAAAAAACGTATTCCGTGGTTAGTTTTATTATTATTCTTAGGTTTAATTGTTTCAACAGTCGTTTCTATCTTTGAAGGCGTAATTTCTTCGGTTACTGCAGCAGTTATTTTCCAATCTGTTGTATTTGATATGGCAGGTAATGGAGGAACACAATCTCTTGCTGTTACATTGACTAATATTAATTCCGAAGATGAATTATCTAAGAAAAAAATACTTCAAATGATAAAAAAAGAAATATGTGTTGGTACATTAAATGGATTATTCTTAGGAATTTTATCATTTTCCGTAATTTTTGGATTTTTATGTATCAAAGGGGCAATTAATTCTAATGAAGGTGTGCTAATTGGGGAAACATTTAATTATCTCCATGCAGTATATGTTTCTGCTAGTGCGGGTATCGCTTTATTTATTGCGGTTACCTTATCTTGTATGCTTGGCCTATTATTACCTATTTTCTTTAAGAAAATAAAGATTGACCCTGCAGTTGCTTCTGGCCCTATGATTACTACAGTAAATGATATTTGTTCTGCTTGTATTTATTATTCTTTAGTTGGCTTATTCTTTGGATTATTTATTTAAGTAAACCAATAAATCAAAAAGTTTTACAAATTATTAAATTTCTATTGATTTTTTAAATAATTTTGGTAATATTATTAATGCGTGTTGAAGACATGCCTTGGCGGTGTAGCCCAGTTGGTTAGAGCGGCCGGCTCATACCCGGCAGGTCGAGGGTTCGACCCCCTCTGCCGCCACCAAAATTATATACCAGATAAGTAGTATCTTGGACCCTTAGTTCAATGGTTAGAGCCCCCGTCTCATAAACGGGTTGTTGTAGGTTCAAGTCCTACAGGGTCCACCATTTTTTGCGGAAATACCCAAGTGGCTGAAGGGGATGGTCTTGAAAACCATTAGGGGGTGCAAGCCCCGCTAGAGTTCAAATCTCTATTTCCGCGCCATTAAAAATTTATAAGGTGATACATATGTATCACTTTTTTTATTTTCTTTTTAATACATATGGTAATATTTACTAAAATATTGTTAATAATGTTGTTTTAATAAAAAAAGCGTATCCGTAAAAGATTTCCAGACTTGAACTGATGAACTACGAAAGATTATATAGTTTGGAAATATTCCAAGGCAAAAGGCTATCTAACTCATCATTAGACATATTCGGTTTAATTAATTCTAAAACTTTGGCAATGTATTT
>JAQXGN010000040.1 GCA_029006735.1 Caryophanales bacterium | reverse complement strand
AAGATGCTTGTTTTTGCCTGTTACATTTTGATTCATAATATTACTTTCCTTTCTACAGGCAGAAGTGATTATATTATATCACTTGACAGACTAATTTCCTTTTCTTACTTTATAACTGAATTTACTTTGTCACTTAAAGATTTTTTAAAAAAAATTAATGAAATAACTCATTAAATTGATTATAAATAATAATGTGCTATAATAAATAATACTGTAAATAAGGAGGAAAAGATTAATTCTATGAGTCACCCGTTACTGATAACTATCGCATTAATTATATTATTATTACTATCCGCATTCTTCTCATCTAGTGAGACTTCATATACTTCATTTTCTATCGTTAGAATGAAAAATTTAGCAAAAACTAAAAAAGCAGCAAAAACTGCTCTTAAATTAAGAGAATCATACGATAAGTTTATTTCCACAATTTTAATTGGAAATAACCTAGTGAATATTGCCGGAACAACATTAGTCACAAGCGTATTTATTTTTCATGGTTGGCCAACTGGAATTTGTACATTAATAGTTACTATTGTTATTTTAATTTTTGGAGAAATCATGCCTAAATCATTTTCTAAGATTATACCAGAAAAGATTGCTATTGCTTTTGCTTATCCATTACTAGTTCTTTATTATATCTTTTACCCTATTTCATTTTTATTTGATTGGATTAACTCTATATTCAAAAAAATATTTAAAATTAAAGAAGATGTCACAATGACCGAAGAAGAATTTGAATTATTAGTAGAAGAAATCCACGAAGATGGTATCTTAAACGGAATTGAGCAAAAATTAATTCTTAACACTATTGAATATGGCGATTTATTAGTCGAAGATATTATGACTAAAGGAAGAGATATTGTCTTTGTCAAAGATGGAGATTCATTAGAAAAAATACAAGAAGTATTCGAAAAATATAATTACTCACGTCTTCCTATTGCAAAAAGCGGCAAATATTCAACAATATATGGTTTGATTTATCAAAAAGAATTCTATGAAATGTTATTAAATGAAGAATTAAATCTTCATTCAATCATCGTAACCCCATTAGAAGTTAAACCAAACATCAAAATTTCGCGTTTACTTAAAACATTTCAAAAAGAACATCAACATATGGCGATTGTTAAAAATGGATCTAAAGTTATTGGTCTTATCACTATGGAAGATATTATTGAAGAATTAGTTGGTGAAATTGAAGATGAATACGATTCTGAACGTGACGAACAAGCTGAACTTGATGATGCGTTAGAAGAATTAGAAGAACTCAGGGAAAAAAATAAAGAGATTAAAGAAAAAGATTAATATTATGAAAACGAATGGAAAATTAGCAATTATTGATATCTGTTTAATCGCATTATTTATATGTTTAATCACAATTTGCTCTTGGACTACTATTGTAGGTCCAGTTCCTTTCACTTTACAAACATTTGCAATATTTTTAACTCTTGGCTTACTTGGTGGAAGAAGAGGTACTTTGGCTATATTAATATATATTTTATTAGGGGCAATTGGATTACCAGTTTTCTCTAATTTTAATTCTGGAGTCACTGCATTACTTGGTCCTACTGGAGGTTATTTATTAGGTTTTGTTTTTATTGGTTTAATCTTTTGGTTAATCGAAAAAATCGCTAAAAATAAAAAAATAGCCTATATTGTATCAAATATTATAGGCTTAATTATATGTTATTCATTTGGAACTATATGGTTTATGTATGTTTATTTACAAAGCCATGATTCTATTACAATTATCACAATACTATCTTGGTGCGTATTCCCTTTCATCATTCCCGATTTAATTAAATTAGGTTTTGCAACTATGCTCACATATAAATTAAAAAATTATGTCCCAAAACCAGCTTTTTCTAAAAAAATAAATCAATTCTAAAATTAATTTTCTATATGATTATATGTATTATGATATATTTCACTACTTATCGAAGAATAAAATCTTTGATATTTTTTTATTTTGAAAACTAATATCAAATATAAAATCATAAATATTAATGATAAAATTAAAAAACCAACCCCTATATAGAATACAAAATAGAAAGCTAGATCTTTTTGGTTTCCTCCATATATGGAAGCAATAATTAAAATCATTAAAATTCCTACAAAAAAAAGAAGAAGAAAAGGAATTAAAACTCTTTTAATCATTCTATTACTTTTAATAATTTCTTTATGATAATAATCACGTTTTTCAATTAATTCTTCTTTAGTCATTTTCATACCTATTAGAAAATTAGATCAAATACTTCCATTAAATCTGATACTTCATGATTTGGTAAACTACTATGTGGTAACCCTTTTGAATTATACCAAATTGTATCTACTCCAAAATTTATACCACCTTGAATATCACTAGATAAACTATCACCAATTAATACCATTTCATCTTTTTGTCCTGGGAAATCCTGTTCAATTTTGGAAAAGAATCTTACATCTGGTTTATTAAATCCAATCTCATCAGAAATATATATTTTACTAAAATACTTATTGATTCCAACTTTATTCATTCTTGATTCTTGAATAAAAGTTACTCCATTAGTAATCGCGACTACTTTTAAGCCAAGAGAAGTTGCTTTCATTAAGAATTCTAATGCGTTTTTGTAATAAAATCCACCTTGGCATAAGTAGGAAAAATAGTAATCATTTACTTCTTTAGCATCGACTTTTATGTCAAATAGTCCAAAGAAATCATCAAATCTTTTTAATACTAATTCTTCTTTAGTGATTTCTCCTCTTTCCATTTTTTTCCAATAAGACATGTTGATAACACTATATTTTAGTTTATTCTCATTATCTAATTTAACACCATATTTAACAAATACTTGACTTATTGCATAATCTTCTGCTTTATCAAAATCAAGTAACGTATTATCAATATCCACTAATAATATTCTTTTCATAACAATTCTCCCAAATGGTAATATAGATTTATTATATAAAAAAAATATAAAAAAAGATAGATTTATAATAAAAACTAAATATTAACAAATTTAAGATTAATTATATTATCGTTTATAATAATAAAATTTTTAATTTATTTTCATTATTTTAAATAAAAATATAATGCTTTTTTTAAAATTTGTTATAATTGATAAAAAGGAGTATTTATACTTATGAAATTAGACGATTGCCCATATTGTTCAAGGGGCGCAAAACTTGCAGAATTTGGATATTTAATCTATAAAACTGCGACATCACTTATTATCTTAAATAAAGATCAATATCATCGAGGACAATGCATAGTTGCATATAGAAATGATCATATCGCAAATATGATAGATTTAGATGAAAAGGAAAGAAGTTTATTTATTAAGGATGTTGTAGATGTAGCTAAATGTATCCAAAAAATTTATCATCCTGCAAAAATCAATTATTGCGCAATTGAAGATCAAATTGGACATTTACATTTTCATATTGTTCCTAAGTATGAAGGACAAGATGATAACGAATGTTTAATGAATCATTCATCAAGAAATATGATTGATGAAGTCGAATGTGAAACTATCGCAAATAAAATTCGACAAGCATACGAAAATATTAAATAGATAATAAAAATGGAAATGACTCAGATTTCCATTTTTTTATATCTCTATATACTCACCTTGATTAATCTTTATTACTTCTATTTTACCTTTTAATAGGTTTTGAATTTTAGAGGTATTTTTTGTTTTGCTTAAAGGAGGAAAAGTATTATCAAAATGATCTAAAAGTATTTTCTTTGGCTTGATTTTTTCGATTAAATCTAATGCTGGAGTAATTAAATCATGACGTCCTTGATATGGTAAAACTAACAGATCAACTTCACTAGGATAAACTATATTTTTATCATAACCTAAACTACCAAACACCATAATTTTTTTATTATCATATTCGATTAAAAAAGCAATAGTTTCATTTTCTTCTTTAAATAATTTATTACCAATTAAATATCGTTTTAAGTTATAGCAGTACCGTATTAATCTAAATGGACAAAACGAATACATTAATGTTGGAATGTCATATTTTATATGTTTTGATTTAAATACGCTAATCTTAAAATCCTCTAAATAAAAAGATTCATCCATCAATATTGTTTTAAAGTTATTAGGAGAAATATTTTTACGTTGCAATGCTAGATAACTAGCATTTGTACCATAAATCATTCTATCACTTCTAGATAATAATAAAGGAATAGAAGAAAGATGATCATAATGAGCATGTGTAATTAATATGTTCTTTACTCCATCATAATCTTCAACTTTAGTTTTTACTTTGCTACCTCTTTCTGGAATAAAAGGGTCAATTAAAAAAGCACTATTTTCACTAGAAATCAGTAATGATGCAGTTCCTAACCATTTTATTTTCATCGTAATACCTCTACTATTAATGACTAATTATTTTAATATTTTCCTAATAATATAAAATTGAAGAGAATTAGGTAAAATTTAAAACAATCTTAAAAGAAAGTTTCTATTAATATTATAGGCAAATTCAGGTTTATTTTTGGTTAAAATACGATATACTTTATAACATTATATATATTATTTCGAAATAATACCAACAAAGATAAATTATCCACCTAGCGTTATTTGGCGAATAAATATGTAAAATGAAGGGATATTATATGAACTTGTAAAGTACTCATAGACTTTTTTTATAAAGTGTCTACGAATACTTTACAAGTTCAATATTATACACCTCTTCTTTTTTTGCGAAATATTATATTTTGATATATACAAAATACACCTCAAAATAAGAAAAAAGCCCCTACAATTGTAGAGGCAATATTAATCATTAATCCAATCTTTATAGAGATTAAATTGTTCGATTATGTATTCAAAGGTAAAGAGACCTTTTTCAACAGGAATTTTAAGATATGCTCCGTTAAATGTATTAAATGTGTATTCAGAGATTCCATATGGCGCAAACACTGAATAATCATATAATCCATATGTGGCTATATCCTCTTCAAATTTATCAACATCATATTGTAATTTTCCTGACATTTCCATCCAGTTATATAAGTTTTCTGGAGGTGGGGCAGTGAATAAATTGTTAGCAATAACATTATAATTATATTCGGTTGTTATTGAATAAGCAGTTGTATATTCTTCAGATATGCATCCTGAATCTAACGAAGCAAGTGTATAGCTTTCAGAATCACTATATACGGCAAATTGATGACCTATATAATCAGAATAATTATCAGCGGTTATGTATACATATTTATTTAAGTCATAATCAAAGAACCCATGATCTGCAATAATTTTAATGTCTTGGTCATTTGAAAAGCTCAATCTCACAGTCTTATACAATTCTAAGCCATGATTTACAACAAACGCAACCTTTTGAACCTCATACGATCCTGTAAAGAAATTCCAAGTTAATACCGAATCACCTTTGGTTATGTTTTCAATTTTTTTTCTTGAACCGTCAGAAAGCATTATGTTAGTTCCCTCTGCAAAACAACCAGCCTCCATATATGCTAACAACGTGTATTCTTTATCTGCAAGAACAGCTTTTGATGTTGTTGAACTTGAAGAAGCCCCAACTAGAGTACCATTAGTATTAGAACTAACATCTCCATGATGACCGTCAAACTTATATATACCTTTAAATGAAGCAGTTCCAGTACCCTTTGTATATTTATATTTAAAGTATTGATTTTTACCAATTACTACTTTTTCTGTACTTCCGTTTGCGCCTCCAACAAGTAAAGTTTCAAATGTTCCACTTTCTGTTGAAGACTCCATAATTTCTTTGGTTGAGCCTCCATTTCCTGATTGTGAGGAAGATGTAAACCACATCTCAAAACCCTCACCACAAGTAATTGTTAATTCAATATCGCCGAGTATTGTATATAATTCACCGCTCGTAAACGAATAATTACTGCCGTTTTGGTCAGTAAACACACTAGATTCGGCTCTAGGAAGAGACACAACTTTAAATTTTTGATTTGGTTGCAGTAAATATTCATATGTGCCAACTGAAGTCTCAAATTTCCCTTCTGATGAAATTAAACCTTCATTAGAACCAGAGGAATCATATTGATACGCTTTAAATGCTGCTGCTGGATAAGCATAATTATTTGGATTAATCACCTTAATTATCAATGAGTAGGAATTAACATATCCATTTGCCCAACATTCGTGACCGTCAGAGCATGAGTATATTATTTGTCTGCTTGCAAATTGCTTTTTTTCTATAGAAGAAGAATCCGAAATATAAAAATCTCCTGTGGCTTTAAATGTGATAGGTGTATTGGACGTGCCTTCATTCGATGTAGCAGATAAATTATTTGAAGTTACATTTGAAGCATCTATCATCGCTGTACCATCTGATGAATTTGTTGAAATATGCCCTCCTATATGTGAATTTGAACCTAGTATTAATTCACCATTATTAATAAAAACAGCATCATCTTGATTAGTAGGATAAGTTGTTGAAAAATCATTCATTGTGTTTGATTTATATAGTATAGTATCCGAATTTAAAACTGCGGATGCTCCTTTATCAATCTTAAGTTTAGACCCAGCTAAAAACTTTAGTTTATAATCAGAAGAGAAAATTCCGTTTGAAATAACGTTTATTGATAGCTTATAGCTTAGTGGTAGAAACATTGAACTAGTGTTTATCTCCGCTACATTTAGATCAATAAATAAATAGCCCATATTTAATTGGCCAGAAATATTAATGACTGTTTTTGAATTTTCGTTTGAATATAAAATATCAGTTGGACAGTTTTCAATGGACATATAGCCACTTTCTAAATAGAATAATGGTTTACTATTATCTGATGTCGCAATACTTTTTGTTGAAATAATGGTTGTAGTTTCATTTACAGCTTTATTTGCCGCCGAAGATGTGACTAAAATTTTTGCTTGAGCTTGAAAAATTGCTCCAGAGTTAATTTTTACATACGTTTGAGTGTTAGGAAAATCAAATGTATCAACTGGACATATTCCTATATCGTTAAGTCCAGATAAATAAGAAGCCCCTAAATTATTGTAAACTGCTAAAGAATTTTTAAATTTACCACCACTAAATACTTCAATATATCTATTGTTGTCTATTTCATTATTGAATTTATTTTCAATATCAATGAATTCATCTTGATAAGGGTTCTTGCCATCCACTTCTTTTATATATCCATAATTAGTCATTGAGCCATAAACATCAATATGCGAATTTGAATCTAAGGATATTTCACAGTAAAGTCCGCATACTCCTTTTGCTCTAAATTTGCCTCCAATGTTTAAAGTTCCACCTGAATTAACTTTCAATGTACTGTTTTGTAATATAACTTTAGTGACTCTATATTTATTAACATTTGTATTATTCGAGTCAATAAATTTGTCACTTAGAGTTGTGTCAGGAGCACCGTAATCCCAAGTGGTCCCTTCATAAGGCAAGCATAATGTATCGCCACTAGCTATTTCACAGTTTGATGTTATCGTTGGATTCGTCCCAGGTATTACATAGATAGTATCGTTATTCCCTGTATCAGCCTTCGCTACTGATAATGCTTTTTCAATCGTTGTATATTTTGTGCCTGTTCTAGCGTTAAAACAAACAGCTTTATCTCCATCATTAATTTTTATATTCTCTTTCTTAGTTTCTCCTTGCACAACGAAACTACTACTTACAATGGTAATAAAGGAAGTAATAATTAGAAGTAATGCAATGAAGAAAGACCCAATCCCTCTTTTTCTCATACCTAACTAGCCTCCACAGAGAAAGAGAAAGTTGGCTTATTAGAATAATATAAGTCTGCCATATACTTTCCATTATCATCAACTTTATCAGTAACAGTATAAACAACAATTACTTGAGTCAATCCAGCATTGTTGTTAATTTGAAAAATAACATTACTTGTTATTGTAGATTCAGTAGTAGAAGATTGTACACTCGAAGAATTTGTGACTGTTGGATTTCCAATATATGTTGTAATAAATGTTGCATCAGAACATGATAAACTTATATTAAAACTAAGTGAACCTTCGTTTGTAATATCATACGCTAAAGAATTATTAATATAAAAAACTGCTTTTATCGATGAAGAAGAAACAATTGTATAATCCTCTACTAATCCATTAGGTCCAAGTGAAAACATAGTAACTGATAAATTAGTAAATATATTTAAATCCTCTACTTCACCAACATTAGCATCAAAATTTAAATAACTATTAATCTTTATTCCATATGTCCAATTAGCGAACCCGATAGTTAATAAAGAAACATTAAAAAGAAGGAGAAGTAGCCATCCTTCTCTTAAAATTCTTTTTAGTGAATTTTTGAGTTTCTTTTTCATATAACTAACCTTATCTAAACGCAAATGTTAATACTTTGTATTAAGTAATTTATCATTTAATATGGCAAAAGTCAATAGTTACACCCGCGTTTACCCCTAATCAAACATAATATAAGCACTTTTATTAATATAATGGAAAAGCAAAAATTTTCTAATTAATTAGAAAAAATTACAAGAAAAAGATGCAATATCTATTTGATACAAAATTTTAATTTTGGAAAAATATTGACCTTTTTAACTAATTTGATTCAAAAATGAAAGAAATCTATAATTATACCGGAAGCAGTAGCGACTAATAAAAACAATACGAATAAGACAATCTTTAGTTTTTCATTATTTACATATTTTAAAAAAATACCTACAAAGATAAATTATGTAAGATCGAGTTCCACCTAGCGTTATTTGGCGAATAAATATGTAGAATGAAGGGGATATTATACACCTCTTCTTTTTTTGCGAAATGTAAACGTAAAAGATTTCCAGACTCGAACCAAAAAACCTCTTGAAATAGAATAAAGTCAGGAGGAGAAGCAAAAATGAAATGCAATGAATATTTAGAAGGATTCAAAATCCAAGCAGTAAAGCGAATATATGCAGGAGA
>JAQXGN010000039.1 GCA_029006735.1 Caryophanales bacterium | reverse complement strand
ACCAAAGAATATATAGACCCTTTTAAAGGGTAGCAAGTATTGGACACGGTTGTCAGACCTTCCATGGCCATTTATGGGTCGGTGGAGTATTAGCCCTTATAGGGAACAGTCAGAACAACGTGATTTCACGTTGGTACTATTTTATTCTCTTCCTGCTTCGAGTGTCATTATTGCTAAATGTTCTTTGAGCCAAATTGATAAATCTTCTTTATCTAATCTAAATTGCCAATTCCCTTGAGGAATAGAAGGTGTATTCATTCTTGTATATTTATCCATATGTAATAAGTCTTGTGGAGTAAAGATTACTACATCTGCATTACTTCTCATTAATGAGCCGATTAAAGTATCAATAATATCTTGATCTCTCCATATGCATAAATAATCTTTCATTGATTCTTTTTCTTCTTCATGTTCGATTAAATAATTAGTCATTACATCATTATCATGCGTACCAATATAAGCAACACAATTCTTTTCAAAGTTATGTGGAAGATATGGATTCATTAAACAAGCTTCTTTAAAATCCTTTTGCGTAATACAATTAGAAAAATCTGGTGAAACTATCTCTTCTGAATCATCATTATAATAAATTCCATTTAAATGATCTTGATAATTTCCAAAAGCAAATTGCATTAATTTCATTCCTGGAAAGCCACATTTTTCTTTTAAGGCTTTAACATTGTTATTTATAACTCCTAAATCTTCTGCGATGATTTGGAGTTTTTTTGTTACAGGTATTAAATGGGCAAATAAATCATATCCAGGACCTTTCACCCATTCCCCATTAATTGCATTCTTCTCACCAAAAGGAACTTCCCAATATTCATCAAATCCTCTAAAATGGTCAATTCTTATCGCGTCATATAAAGAAGCTGCTTGTTGCATTCTTTTCCTCCACCAATAATAATTAGTCTTTTTATGCTTATCCCAATCATAGATTGGATTTCCCCATAACTGACCAGTTTTTGAAAAGAAATCTGGTGGTACACCTGCAACTTTTGTAGGTCTACGATTTTGATCTAATTTAAATAGCTTTGGGTGTGCCCATACGTCACATGAATCTAATGATACATAAATTGGCATATCACCAATAATCTTAATTCCTTTTCTAGATGCATGTTTTTTTAATCGCATGTATTGTTTATAAGCAATATATTGAACAAAAATCCAAAATCTATATTCGTCAATATTCTCTTTTTTCGCTTTTAATATATATGATTTTTTATGTAATCTAAAATCTCTTTTCCATTCTTGGAAAGATTTTCCACCATGAAGACCTTTTATTAACATGAATGAAGCATAATCTTCTAACCAATATTTTTGTTTATGATAAAACTTATTAATTTTATCTTCTAATAAATAATAACCTCTTTGATAAGCTTTTTTTAAAATTGCGAATCTTTCATTATAAATAATACCATAATCAACAAAATGTGGATTAGATCCTCCCTTGATTTTTCTTACTTCCTCTTTTAAAAGTAATCCTTCCTTTACTAAATCATCTAAATCTATAAAATAAGGATTTAATGCAAAAGCAGAAAAACTTTGATAAGGAGAATCACCATACGAAGTTGGGTTTAATGGTAATATTTGCCAATATTTTTGCTTTGCTGCACTTAAAAATTTGATAAAAGAATGAGCTTCTTTGCCAAAAGTTCCAATTCCATGCTTGCTTGGTAAAGATGAGATATGAACTAATAATCCTGAACCTTTTTCCATTTCTAATTCCTCCAAAAATTACATTTTAATTATATAATAAAATAGTATTTTTTGATAGTTTTTTGATGATTTTTGATAATATATTAAAAAAACTCATCTAAACATTTTACACATTTAGATGAGTAGGAATAATTATTTAATAAAAGAAGACATATAGTTTTCAATGTCATCAATTTCTTTAATAATATCTTCTGATAAATTAATGTTTCCATCTTCTGTAACTAATATATCATCTTCGATACGTACACCAATACCTAATTCAGAAATATATAAACCCGGTTCACAAGAAATGATATTACCTGGTTCTAATATCGAATTGTCTCTTGGAATTGGATCATGAGTATCTAATCCAATATGATGAGATATTCCATGGAAATAATACTTAGAAATTTCTTCTTTTTCTTTCATTAAACCTGCTTCTAACATTCCATTAGCCAAGAAATCTATAGTCATTCTTTGTAAATCTTTGATAGTTACTCCTGGTCTAATTTGACTAATAATATATTTATTACATTCAAGAACAATAGAATATACTTTTCTTTGTAAATCATTAAACTTACCACTAGTTGGATAAGTACGAGAAATATCTGCATGATATTTACCAATTTCTGCACCTAAATCAAGCAAAATCATGTCATTATGATCAATTAAACAAGAGTTAGTTGAATAGTGTAATACAGTAGCATTTTTTCCACTAGCAGCAATTGTATTAAAACTAACACGAGCATTACCAATACGTTTAATTGCTCCTTCAAAGCAAGCTTGTACTTGATATTCATAATCCGCTTTAGGAAGATATTCCATTACTTCATTTAAAGCAAGCTTAGTTACTTCAACTGCCTTTTTATATATTTCTACTTCGTAAAGTTTTTTTACTCCTCTAATTTTAGTAATTAGTTGGTAACAATCAATAATGTTTTTATCAAAAGAAATGGCGTTAATTTTATCTTTTAATACTTTACCAAAATCAACTTCCCCTTTAAAAGAATGCTTTTCTAAATCTAAATATACTCTTTTTAAAGACTTACGATTCAATAATTTAACTAATACTTTATCAAGTTCAGGTAAAAATTTAATATCCTCAATTCCACTAATAGCAGTAGCCTCGTTAGGATAAAGTCTCGCACCGATCCATTTTACCCAATTAGGATCATTTTCGATAACAAATAGAGTCTCATGAACTTCACCTTTGATCTTAGCTGCTAAAAAATACACATCTTCTTGATTAATACCAGTTAAATAATAGAAGTTAGTATTAACATAAAAAGGATAACATTCGTCAGCAGAAGTTTGTTTTAAAGCACCACTATACAATAATACAAGTGAATTATTCTCCATTTTTTGATAAAAATCTTGTCTATTTATTTGATAATTATTCATTTATTTGTCCTCCATATCTTCAATGATTTTTTTAGCTAAGTCATCAACATAATCTAAATTAAAATCTTCCACTTCTCCATTATCAACAAGCTTAGTTAATCTTCCATCAAATGGAATTTTGCTTAAGCAAGGGTAACCAAATTGACTTAAATAATCCGTATCTTTATTGCCATAAATATAGATTCTTTCTTGGCAGTTTGGGCAAACAACATAAGACATGTTTTCCACTAATCCTACAACAGGTACTCCCATTTGATCTGCCATATTAATTGATTTTTTAACAATCATTGATACTAATTCTTGTGGTGTAGTAACAATAACAATTCCATCGACTGGGATTTGTTGGAATGTTGTTAAAGTAACATCGCCAGTACCAGGAGGCATATCAATTAATAAAACATCTAATTCTTCCCATCTTACATCTTTATAATATTGTTGAACTAAATTTGAAATTAAAGAACCTCTCCAAATAATTGGATCATCATCATTTGCAAGTAACATATTAGTTGAAATAACTTTTATTCCTAATTTAGTAATATATGGTAAAATCAAATCATCTTGTTGATACGCTTTATCAAAAATACCAAATGATTTTGCCATACTTGGACCAGTGATATCTGCGTCTAAGACACCAACATTAAGTCCCATCTTACTAAGTTTAACTGCAAGTAAAGAAGTAACTAACGATTTACCTACTCCTCCTTTACCTGATAAAACACCAACTATATGTTTAATTGATGAACGATCATTTAATTTTAATTTTTCGATCTCACTAGATCCACAATTGCTATGACAATTAGCACAATCATGATTACAACCCATATTTTAAATCTCCTTTAATTTTTAATATAAACTAAATGTTTATCTTTAATCTCTACTTTTATATCACCATTAGTAATCTTATTTATATCATCAAGACTTAAATCTAAAGCTAAATAATTAACAATAACATCTTCTTCAAATCTTGTATTAATAATTTTACCAGTTTCTTTCATTAAGTAATTATAAATAAAATCATAATATTTATATTTCATCGTAATTTCATATTCATTATGATATTCCATTTTGTATAAAACCGCATTTTCAAAAGCTTTTTTAGCTGATTCAACATAAGCACGTAATAATCCACCTGCTCCTAGTTTAATCCCACCAAAATATCTAATTACAACAACTAAAACATTTTCTAATTTAGCATTAATTAAATATTCTAGCATCGGACGACCAGCAGTACCACTTGGTTCACCATCGTCCGAGCTTTTTTCCTTGTTATTTATCCTATATGCATAGCAATAATGTGTTGCCTTAGGATATTCTTTTTGTAGTTCTTTAATCGTTAGTTTAACTAATGATTCATCACTAAGTGGAATACCAATGCAAACAAATCGTGATTTTTGAATAATATACTCATTTGTATAACGTTCCTTAATTCGATACATATTATCCTCCCATTATTGAAGAAATATATGCATGAAAATTATCATTCATATGATCTGCTAGTTTATAATCTTGATCAGTTGGATAAGTTGTTCCTTTTGTTGATTTAACAAATAAATCTAACCCTTTTCCTTCTTTTAACCAATCAACATTTGAACCATATCCACTATATAATGAAACTAATTTTAAATATTTTGCATATTTATTAATTAGTGTTTCATTGTTATTTAATGAATCTTTCGCTTCGCTAGAAACAGTTTCATTTGTGATAAAATCTGCTAATGTCAAATTATATGTACCTAGTAGAGGAATAGAATATGATACTTTTGCATAGTCAGATAAAATAGAAATCAATAATTGATCTATTATGTCTTCATAAATAGAAACATGAGATAAATTAGACAATAATGGTTCAAATAATTTACTGTTTTCATCAGTTGTAATTATTTCTTCAATTTTGCCTTCTTTTTCCATAATGCTATTTAATGAAATGAATGCTTCTTTAAGATAACGTAAATCATTATTCCAAAATGAAACACATTGATCAAAACTAATAGAAAGATCATATAAAGCTTTATCATTATCAAATATCTTCATTCTCTTATTTGTTAATGATTCTGGAATAAAGACTAAATCATTTACTTTCCAAATCTTTTCATTTTCATCAACTGTATATTCAAATCCTTCATTATTAACACGATAGATATAGTTTGCAAGAACATCATGTAATAAATATGATTTATTAATATTAACTAAGAATCCTTGATAAGTATCATTTATTTCATCATATTTAAAGAATCTATCATCAGTTAGAATTTCTTTATTCTTTGTAAAATCAATGTTATATAAAATAACATCATTGATTTTACGAATTTCACCAATATGAGTATCATCATTAAACCAAACATATTCTCTATTAACTTGTTTATTATCATTTTCTGTAATAGCACAAATTCTTTTGAATATTACATCTTTTGCATTATCACAATCTGATTGATTGATATTATCTATATTATAAAGATCATTATCTATACCCATTTTACTAATCATAATATAAATAAATTGTTCAAATACTGATAAGTAATGCTTTTTATCTAGGACTATTGAATCTTCAGTTATTCGAGAAGAATTCTTTGTATAATGATATAAATCCGAAGCATAAAGTGATTTTAATAATTCTTCAACATTATTTAATTTTTCTTCACCAAAGTTTTTAGCGTCAAAGTCATCACCTAATCCAGAAGTTTTATATTTATTAATAATATCAAGTAAATTATTACCTTCTTTTTTATGATCTTTAATATTTAATTCATTGGAAGAAGTAGTATCAATATCAATTTTAACTAACTCTTCATTAGTTGTTTTAACAATCTTTTTGATTAATAAATGGTAAATGGAAGCTTCATTAGAAGAAGTAAATTTATCAAATCCATAATCTTCATCCAAGTAATTTAATCCTAAGGAAGCAGTCATATTATCAAAAATACCATCTAACTTACTAACTAAATCACTTGAATTAATATCTAGTGATGAAAAATCACTATTTTCACCCATTAATAAACATGCATTTTTAATGAATCCTTCTAATTGTTTACCTTCATTTTTCCAGACTGAATTCATAATATCATTATTATCAAATGATGCTTCATTATTAAAATCTACTGGATTATAATCTGATAATTTTTCTTTAATTGAAGCAATATCCATATTACGTAATTTTACTTCTAAGAATTCATAAACTTTTCCTTCTACATAAACTAATTCATTTTCATAATTAATTGCTTTATTAATCTCTGGAATAATCTTGTTATCGATAACATATGCTAAAGAATTATCTAAGATTATCGATTGGTGCATTGATAAGAATAAATCTTGAATAGGAGTTTTTTCTTCTAATAAATTGTTTAATTCTTTAATATAATCTGAAGAATTATTCAATATATTGATAAGTGGATTAGAAATAAGGTTATATAAACTGTCATTAAAGTTTTTAAGTTCTCCACTTCCATCTTCTTTGATCCATAAATGATTTTTTGATATATCCTTAAATAAAGAATCTTCAGTATATTTAAAATAATCCTTAACTTCAGTTTCATTGATAATATAACTAAATACATATTCGAAAGCATTTAATTCTTCCTCACTTAAATTATGATTAAATACTTTTGATTTTTCCATTGAAGTTAATAATGAAGAGAATGTAGATACATCTTTATCATTTTCATCATGTGATAATTCTTTATTTACTAAAATTGATTTTGCTGATTCATAAATATCTGCACCTTGTAATGCAGAAGTAACTTCATCAATATTATCTAATACATCAGTAATACAATCGATCTCTTCTTTTCTATTTGCAATTTCTTCTTCTCTTGAAGTTAATTTTGATGTAAGTTTTGAATTTAATACATTATCAATAATGATATATGGAGTAAGTGATAAATCTTCTTTATGAAGAACAGTAAAATCTGATTTATCTACAAATTTTTTCGTTAAATCATAAGTAGCGAAAGTATCAATCTTATCTTCGATAAGAACACTCAATAATGTACGGAATACATAAGCATCATTTACTTTATCTAATAAAGTAGTCATATCTTTGATATTAGTTGATGCGGAAATATCATTTGCCGAATTCAATAATCTAGTAATATTAGCGATTTCTCCACGATATCCTTTTGATAAATCACCTTTCCATGAAACAAATGTTAAATCATTATAGATAATTTCTCGAGAAGAAATCTCAAAATCTTCATCAATTAACTCTTTTTCCAAACAAGAATCATAATTAATGCCTAAAGAATTAGAAGCAGTATCAATACAAATCTTTCTAATCAAGGAATCAAAAACCCCATTAATTCTAAGATTATCTTCATATTTACCACCAATACATTGAGTATCATAAACTGATGATAAGAGTTTATATAATTTTGAATTATTTATAAGATAATAATCATAATTAAGATCTTCTGTTGGATTAAGTGTCCATTGATCTTCTGTTAGTAAGTCTTTATCAACTTTAGTCCAATCAATACTATCTAATGATTCTCCATTAACTACATCATTAACATTACTTAAGAATTTATTAAAATAAACACCTTCATCTTCCCAAGATTCAATATTATTAAAATTTATGTCGATACCAAACGAATTATTAAATGAATCACCAATTAAAGAATTAACTACCTTAGGCATTGTCTCTAGTAATAATTTCGATTCTTCAACAGAAGCAAATATCCTTTCAATTTCATCTCCACATTTAAATATTTCTTTTGTCATATCGAAAGATGAATCGGTTTTACCTGTTGCATAATTTAAAATCACTTGATCAGATTTATCATCTTTAGTAGCTTTTAATGAACCAATGAAATTAACTAATCCATCAATTTCTTTTTCCCAGCTCCAGTTTGGATTTTCATCAATCGATGTAATTGTTTCTTTTTTAATACTAATTAAGTGATTAGTTAAATTATAAATATTTGTTTTATTTGTTTCATCTTCCGTTTCTGAAAGAAGCGAAACCATCATTTTTGTAAAATAAGATTGTTTATCAATACTATCTTCTTTAATCTTAGGATTGAAAATTTGATTGTTATAAACTATCTTTAATAATTTACCAAAACAAGAATCTTCTCCTAAAGCACAATCATCAACAATTACATCTAATAAATTACCTTCATTTGACGCAAACTGTTTAATAATTGGTAATAAATTATCTCCACAAGAAAGAATAGATTCTGTTAAATTCTTAATTTGTACATTTAATGAATCACCTTCATCTGGGAAATAAGTAAAATTCATATTTGAAAGATTATAATCAGGTAATATTTGTTGATCATTTTGTTCAAAGATAAATTCTAAATATTCTGGTAATATTTCATTGATAATTCTCGAATTACCCATTAAATCAGTAGTATAAGATAAACTTCTTAATGCTTTTTCTGAAAGAATATTTTCTAAAGAAATAGAAAATACTGGTTTTCCAATTTCACTTTCTTCAGAAGAAAATAAATCTAATAAATCAACGCAAGGTAGTAATACTTTAATAATCGCACCAATTTCATCCTTCCAGATATCTTCTCCCCAATTATCAATTAAGTTATGAACACTATCCGAGAAAGAATATGCATCGCTAGTATTACCAATCAATTTATCAAAATCTAATTTTTTAATTGTTTCATTAAATAATCCAGTACTAAAAATTAAATCAACCAATTGTAAATCTAACAATCCGTTATTCTCCTCAAATCCGAAAAGTTTATAAGTACCATCAATATTTTTACCATTATATGTTCCACCATTAAAGAATGGATTGTTATCATATTTATCTTCGAATTTAATATCCTCTTCAGAAGAGAAATCAACTCCTTTACCAAATAAAACATCTAATAGTGTTGAGCTATTTAAAGAAGCAAAATCACTGAAAACTAAATTCTTATTATAATAAGCTGAATATTGAGTTGATAATCCTTCGACAAAAGTATATAAATCGAATAATTCTTCACCCCATTTAAAATCATCATATGTATTAACATCTAATAATACTTCAGGAATATCTACTGAATCTAAGATTGAACTAATTGAACTTTCTTCATTTTCTTTTAAAACTGATTTTTTAGAAGAGGTATTATTATTTTTGATATTTTTTAAATATGAAACAACAACCATTGGAACAATATCTTGAATTAATGGAATGTCATCAAGTTTTAATAATGCATTTTTAATACGTGGTGCATATTTTGCATCATCAAAATGGAAATTAGCTTGGAAATCTTCTCTATTAGTAATTATATCAGTAATAATTCCAGATTCAGTTAATTCTTGATAAACACCATTTATCGCAGAAATATTATTAGACCAATCAACATCAAAGAAATCAAAACTTGATAAATCAATAGTTGATTTAAATGAATCTATATTTAAAGCAACAGTCACACCCATTGCAAGAAGAGTTTGTAATAATGTAGATGAAGAGACTTCAACCAATAAATCTGAGACAAAAGTTGAACCTAATAATAATGCATAATCAATTTCACCTGTAGCTTTAATTGCACCAGTAGATAAAGCTTCAACAGCAATTCCACCTACTCGACCAATCTCACTAAAAGTTTCAATAACTTCACCATTATTCAATTTTCCAGAAGTAACAGAATCCATGAATTTGACATCAAAGCTAGTTCCATCTTTAGTAGAAAAAGTGAAAAAGAACTTTGCAACTGAAGAATTATTATATCCTTCTAGGACATTCATGATGGCGTTATAGTATTTATCATCTATTTCTTTTCTAACAATATCACCATTTTCATCAGTAACTGCTTTTGTTACAGAATTGATTAACGCACTAAATGGAGATATAAATAAAGAAAAAATCACAATAGAATTTACAAGTCCAACCACAGAACCTAATAATCTTTTTTTATGATGTTTTCTATTCTCTTTTGAAATAATAAATCTAAATACTAAATTATAAAATAAAACATCGATTATTAATACACAAGGTAATCCAATTAATAATAAAACAAAATAAGACAAAATATTGATGACACATTTAGCAATTGTATCTATCGAATCACCCATTTTATTATAATCCGTAATTGTGCAGCCTAAATTTTCTAAATAATTTTTTGCATATGATTTAATTAATTCACCTAACGTTGTTACTCCATCAGGAATATCAATACTAAGATATTTATTTAGATAAGTAATATCTGAATTATAGAGAGAATTTGCGACTACTTTATTAAATAAGAAAAGTATAACGAAAACAATTACAGTAGCGATTAATGCAGATGATGAACGATAAAATCCTTTGATTAATCCAATGATAAAGCCAATTATTGCGACTGCAGCAATAACTAAAAAGAAATAATTTAATGTATTTGCTATTGTAGTAACATCCAATCCTAATATGTAATCAATAATATTCATTTTCTCTCTTCTCTCCTACTAATTAGATTATATCTAATTCACTATTATTTTGGATACAAAAAAAAGAAAAAAACATAATTTCTCTTTAAATAAAATATCTTACTACCATATAATTACATATAGAGGTGTCTATATGTATAGCAATATTAATGAGGAAAAAGAAAATAATAATAAAAAGAAATTATTAGATGCTCCATTATGGAGAAATTTATTATGCTTTGTAGTAGGTTTTTTGGGAGTTACTTTAATTGGAAATGTTATTTCCTCTTTTTTTAAAATAGCATATAAAGATCAAACTCTTTCGGATGAATTAAAGATTTCTATATCCGCTTATATTAATTTTTTCACTTATTTTATTTTATTCATTTTATTAATATTCTGTTTAGGGTTGCCATTATTTAAAGCAATATTTAAAGATTTTAAACATGGAAAAAAAGTAGCAAAAGGATTAATGTGGGGAGCTATTGCTATGGGAGCAACAGTAACTTATAACATTATTATCCAATCAATATTTTCTTGGGTAGGCGAAAATGCAAATGAATCAGGTGTAAATGCAATAATTCTTAGTAAACCACTATTATCTTTCCTAATGGTTGTCGTATTAGCCCCAATTTGTGAAGAAATAGCCTATAGATTTGGTTTATTTGGTGCATTATATAAAAAGAATAGAATTCTTGCACTTGTTCTTGGTGGTTTAATTTTTGGCTTAATTCATACTCCATTTATTTCTTTGGAAATAATTGATTTAATTAAAGCAGGAGATGTTCAACAAATTTTGATTGAATTATTAAATTTACCTAGTTATTTTTTAAGTGGAATCATTCTATGTTTAGCATACGAGAAAAATGAATCATTAGTCAGTTCAATAACTGCTCATACCTTAAATAATTTAGTCGCTTTTTATATGACTTTGCTTGCTTCTACTCTTCCAGAAGCAATAAGAATACTATTTAGGATTTTCTAATGGAAAAGAATGATTTTCATTTTCTTAATTCATTTTGGTTAAAGATCATTGGAATGATTACCATGATTTTTGACCATTTTATTGCATCCGCTACATTATTAGGTTTAAATCAATTTATAGATATCAATGTTATTTATGCTTTCCGCATTATCGGTAGAATCTCATTCATTTTATTTGCTTTTTTGACTGTTGAGGGTGTTTTGCATAGTAAAAAACCATTATTTTATATATCACGACTTTTTATACTTTCTTTAATATGTGATTTAGGGATGTATTTATTTACTGGTATATATGTTGGTAATCCAGTAACTACTCTAGCTATAGGAGCATTATTCGTCTATTTATTAAATCAAAAAAATATTTATCTAAAACCTTTATGCTTATTCCCTATTGCAATATCAATTTTGACTGCTTTAGAAATTATTCCAATTAAATTTGATTATGATTTATATGGATTATGTACAATTGCGATATTTTATTTTTCTTATTTAATTGCGAAAGGAACTAGTGAATATATAATTAAAAATTACTCATTAGATCATGAAACATTTATTAAATCTTCATATTACTTAACTTTAAGAAATAGTATTTCTTGTATTTTATTTTTAACATTTACCATCATTATTTATTTCGTTAATCCAATTTGGAATGGAAAAGGAATATTTTCCGAACATATGACAACTCAAGTATATTCGATATTAGCATTAATCCCTATCTTTTTTTATAATGGAAAAAGAGGATATAATAAGCCATGGTTTAAATATTTCTGTTATGCATTTTTTCCGATTCATTTAATTCTTATTTATTGTATTCTCTTAATTGTGGTATAATATATCTTAGGAGGACAAAAATATGTATATTAACGTAGAATCCTATGAACAATTTAATGAATTAATCGCAAGTGGAGTTACTTTAGTTGATTTCTGGGCACCTTGGTGTGGTCCTTGTAGAATGCTTGCTCCTTATATTGAACAAGTAAGTGAAGAAATGCCACAAGTTAAAGTAATTAAAGTTAATGTCGATGAACAAGAACAAATTGCTCGTGAATTTCAAATATCAGCAATCCCAACAGTAATGTTATTTGTCAATAATGAAAAAGTCGCAACAAATGTTGGATTTATGAATAAGCCAAAAATCATCGAATTCATTGAATCAAATTTATAAAGAGAACATTGTTCTCTTTTTATTTTTTTCTTATTTTTTTTAATAAAACTCTTGAATAAGTATTTTTAATATGTTTTAATAAATAAGCCGATGATGAATTAGGCAATATGCGAGCGTAGTTCAGTGGTAGAACACGACCTTGCCAAGGTTGATATGCGGGTTCGATTCCCGTCGCTCGCTCCATTAAAAGTAACATAGCTTCGGCTATGTGATTATATACAAAAATAACATTAGAAATAATGTGATGATAGATTGGGACCTATAGGGTCTATTTTTTTTGCCTATTTTTGTTATTTTCTTGTTTTAATTCCTATTATTTTATATAATCTTTATGAATTTGATACTGAGTCTTAAATTGGAGGATTTATGAATTATAAAACAAAACAAAGAGAACTAATCATTAAAGTACTTAAAGATAATATGAATTACTCTATGTCTGCTAAACAGATTTCTCTATCATTATCCTCTCAAGTATCAAAGGCTACTCTATATCGTACATTAGATTTATTAGTTGAAGATAATAAGATTAAAAAAGTTTATAATGAACTTAATTCTTCATATGAATATCAATATGTTGATAATGATAATTGTTCCCACCATTTTCATTTAAAATGTATAAAATGTGGTCGATTAATTCATCTTGATTGCAATTCTTGTGACGAATTTATGACTCATTTATTAAAGAGCCATAAATTTATGCCTAAAGAAGGATTAACTGTTATTTATGGAATCTGTAATGATTGTTCCTTAATTAGGAGAAAAACATTATGCTAGGTGAAAAGATTCTCGATGCATCATTAGATGCTTTATTAGATAGTTTATATGTATTAATCGCTTTACTGATTATTAATTTTTTAGTAAGTTTTTTTGAAGCAAAACTTGCGAATAATTTTGCAAAAAAACGTACTTTATCGCCTTTACTTGGTTCTTCTATTGGATTAATTCCGCAATGTGGATTTTCCATTGTCGCTAGCGATTTATATCTAAAAAACCATATATCTATGGGTACTTTAGTTGCGGTTTTTGTTGCTTGTAGTGATGAGGCTCTACCAATTATGCTTTCTCATCCAAATAAAGCTTTAATGATTATTCCTTTACTTGGATTAAAGTTCATTATTGGTTTTGTTTATGGTTTTGTGATTGATATTATTATTCACAAGATTAATCGTCCTAAATCTTTTGATGATGTTGTAGTTAATTATTCCGAAGAAATTAATAAAGGATGTTGTAACCATAATATTGAAAAATCAAAAAGAATAACAAAAAAAACTTGGTGTAAAAATCATCTTATTCACCCTCTAGTTCATTCATTAAAGATTTTTGTCTATGTTTTAGTTATAAATCTATTTTTTAATATTCTTTTTAATGCCATTATTGGTGAAGATCTTCTCAGCCAATTCTTAATATCAAATAAATACATTACTCCACTACTTACATGTCTATTTGGTTTAATACCTAATTGTGCTTCTAGTGTTATTATCAGCGAATTATTCGTTCAAGAATCAATTTCTTTTGGAGCAACTTTATGTGGACTAATTTGTAATGCCGGTTTAGGTTTGATATACTTATTAAAAAGTAAAAAGAAATGGAAAGACACATTGATTATCATTGCTTTATTAATATTAATCGCATTATTAAGCGGATATATAACATTATTTATTGAATCTTTATTTTAGAAAAAAAGATGGGTTTTCCCCACCTCTTTACAATTTTTTAGTTTTACCTAAGCGTTTTTCTTCTGCAATTCTAAAATCAACCGCATTCTTTAGATAATCAAGATAATCTTCATCTAAACACATTGTCTTACCATCATTATCTGATAATTTTGCAACATTTCTACCATTAATTTTTTGTAATTTGATAACGATATTTAATGGTTCAACGCATGTATCATTAGAAACAAAAGTCCCTATCCCAAAACTAACTTTACATCTTGATGAAAAATAGTTATATAGTTTTTGAGCTTTATCAAAATCTAATGAATCAGAAAATAATAATGTTTTTGTCTTTGGATCAATACCTAATGAAAGGTAGTGCTTAATAATTTTTTCACCCCATTCATAAGGATCTCCTGAATCGTGTCTAACTCCAGTATAACAACATGAATCAAGATAAGAAAAATCAAGCAAAAATAAATCAGTTGTTAAAGTATCAGTCAATGCGATACCATTATCCCCTTGATATTCACTAAACCAGTCTTTCAATGCATAATGATTAGTATAAGCAAGTGGAATATTTGGATATCCTTGATACATTTGAACAAACTCATGTGCAAATGTACCAATTGGTTTTATATGATATTTTTTTGCTAAATATACATTAGATGTTCCAACACAATTATTAGTTTTTGTAATTAATTCTTTAATAACTTCATCTTGCCATTCAAATGATAATCTTCTTCTACAACCAAATTCGGCAAATTTAAATGTATATTTGCCATCTTGGAATGCTTCAATTTTATCTTTTAATTTTATTCTTGCAGATTTAACTAATTCATCATAATCATATTTCATGCGGAAATAAACTTCATTGATTATTTCAAGAAGATAGATTTCAAATTGCATCGATGAAAAACAAGGACCTTTTACGATACAAGATAATTGACCATCATCTAATTTTTTACATTCAACATAATCTCTAATTGGATGATATAATCTTAAAAACTCTACATAGTCTGATTTTATAAAACGAATAGATCGTAAATAATCTAATTCCTCATTAGTAAATGATAAACTACATAAATGATCAATTTGTTCATTAATTTCTTCTACCATTTCATCGGTAAATATAACACCTTCAGTACGACATTTAAAATAATATTCTCCAGTCGCATCTGTATGTTTATGAAAAATAACTTGATTCATATTAAACTTATATAAATCTGTGTCTAATAAACTATTTATAATTGGTTTTAATTTCATTATTATCATCCTTTTCTTTGTGTAAAAAGGCAATCTTAAATTAGATTGCCTATAATATTATTCACCTGTTTTTTCTTCTACTTCTAATTTCTTTGGAGCAGTTTTTTTATCTTCTTTTGCTTTCTTAGGAACGAATTCCTTATGTGATACGTTGACACGACCTTTTTCATCAATCTCAGTAACAATAACTTTTAATAATTGTCCTTCTTTAACGACATCTTTTGGATGGTTAACTCTTTCCCAATCTAATCTAGATACATGGCATAATCCATCAACATTACCAAATAAATTGACAAATACACCATAAGATTCAATTCTTACGACTTTACCTTCGTAAATCTCACCAACTTTAGCTTCTTTAACAATTGCTTCAATCATTGCGATAGCTTTATTGATTGGTTCTCTTTCCATATGGTAAACAACAACATGACCATTGTCATCAATATCGATTTTAACATCATTGCATTTTTCAATAATGTCATTAATGACTTTTCCTTGTGAACCTATAACATCTTTAATTTTGTCAACTGGAATATTGATTTGACCAACCTTAGGTGCATATTTTCCGACATCTTCTCTAGGAGCAGGAATAGCTTTTAACATAACATCAAGAATTTGGGCTCTTGCTTTATGTGCTTGAGCTAAAGCTTCTTGGAATATTTCTTTTGTTACACCTTTAATCTTAATATCCATTTGTAATGCTGTAATACCTTTTGGAGTACCTGCACATTTGAAGTCCATATCACCATAATGATCTTCCATACCTTGAATATCAGTTAAGATTGTATATGGATGATTACCATCTAATGGACCAGATGTAATTAATCCCATAGCGATACCAGAAACTGGTGCTTTAATAGGTACACCTGCAGCCATTAATGCCATACATGCTGCACAAATAGAAGCTTGAGATGATGAACCATTAGATTCAACAACTTCGGATACGCATCGAATTGTATAAGGGAATTCTTCTTCAGAAGGAATAACATATGATAATGCTCTTTCACCTAAAGCACCATGGCCGATTTCTCTTCTTCCTGGAGAACCAGTTCTACCAATTTCTCCAACTGAGAATGGTGGGAAATTATAATGATGCATCCAACGTTTTGTATCTTCAACAGATAAGCTATCTAAAATTTGTTCATCTGCTTTTGGTCCTAATGTACAAACATCAATAACTTGAGTTTGTCCTCTAGTAAACATTGCAGAGCCATGAACTCTTGGTAATAAGTCAACTTGAGCGTCTAATGGACGAATTTCATCAACTTTTCTTCCATCTGGACGAACTTTATCGACTGTAATTAATCTTCTAACTTCTTCTGCAACTATATGTTCTAAAACATCATTGACTTGCATAATAACTGAAGCTTTTTCTTTTTCATCTTTATATTGTTTTTCTTGATATTCAGCACGAACTTCATTATCGATTGCATCTATTGCAGCATATCTTTCTAATTTATCAACGATAGAAACTGCTTTGATTAATCTATCTTGTGCTAATTCTCTTACATGAGAATTAATTTCTTCACTAACTGAATATAAAGAAACAGTTCTTTTTTCTTTTCCAATTTGAGCAGCAATTTCTTTTTGGAATTCACAAAGTTTTTTAATTGCTTCATGTCCAAACATAATAGCATCAACCATTTCATCTTCTGATAATTCTTGAGCACCTGCTTCAATCATATTGATTGCATCAACTGTACCAGCAACTGCTAAATTGAGATCAGATTTTTCTTTTTGTTCAACTGTTGGGTTAATAATGAATTTTCCATCAACTCTACCAACATAGACACCAGCGATTGGACCATCAAATGTAATATCAGAAATACATAATGCTAATGATGAGCCAAACATTGCAGTCATTTCTGGAGTTGCGTCTGGATCAACTGACATAACTGTGTTTATGATTTGTACTTCATTTCTAAAACCTTCTGAAAACATTGGTCTAATAGGACGATCTATTAATCTTGCTGTTAAGGTAGCATGTTCTCCTGGTCTACCTTCTCTTCTTAAGAAAGATCCTGGAATCTTTCCAACTGCATATTGCTTCTCTTCATAAGTTACTGTTAATGGGAAGAAATCTGCATCTTTTGGTTCATTAGAACCACAGGCTGTGGATAAAATCACGGTATCATCCAAGCGAACTAAAACAGCACCATCTGCTTGTTTTGCTATTTCGCCTGTCTCAACGCTCAATTTTTTTCCTTCAAATTCTAAACTAAAAATTTGCTTTGACATTGTTTTTCTCCTTTGCACGCTTAATATTTTATCACTTTATACTTTTTAAGTATAGTTTTATTATAAAAATAGTAATAATTCTTATTATGGATTAAAAAAACTATTAATTTTTATCTTTTTTTATTCATATATGTCAAGTAATTAATTTTAATCAACAAATACATATCGTAAATACAGAATAAACGCATAAATTAGTAAATAAGTTAAAATCAAAAGTAATTTATGCTTTTTTTGAACTTATATAACTTTTGGCTAGAAATATGGTTATTCTTAAGCCCTATATATTAAGTAAAAATATTAATCATCATATATCT
>JAQXGN010000038.1 GCA_029006735.1 Caryophanales bacterium | reverse complement strand
AGAGCAATCTCTAAAAAAAAGTCTGGTGGTGATGGCGCGGTGGACACACCTGTTCCCATCCCGAACACAGAAGTTAAGCACCGTAGTGGCGAAGGTATCCGAAAGGACAGAATAGCGAACTGCCGGGCTTTTTTTTTGCTAATTTTTTATTGGTAATTATTTATTAAATGTAGAAGATAATTATAAAATAGTGTATTGTCATTATAATGATTATTTTTAATAATCGTTTTAGAAAGGAAACCTAATATGTTAAAGGCTGTTTTTTTTGATTTAGATGGTACATTACTCCCTTTAAAAGAAGAAGATTTTGTTAAGGTATATTTTTCTAGTTTAGCTGAAAAAGCCGCTCCTTTTGGTTATGATTCAAAGAAACTAATTACTACAATTTGGGGTGGAACTAAAAAGATGATGAATAATGAGGGAACTAAAACGAATTATGAAGTTTTTTGGCAACATTTCATCGAAGTTTATGGAAAAGATAGATTAATTGATAAAGAACTTATCTTTGATAAATTCTATAAAAATGAATTCTATGAATTAAAAAAAGTATGTTTCCCTAATCCACTTGCCAAAGATATTATTGCTTTTTGTAAAGATAATTTAGAAAAAGTTGTTCTATCAACTAATCCTATTTTTCCATATGAAGCAGATGTAGCAAGGTGTTCATTTATTGATTTAGATATTAATGATTTTGATTATGTTACTACTTATGAAAACTTTTCCTATTGTAAACCTAATCCTAAATATTTCATTGAATTATTATCTAAATTAAATTTTTCTTGCGAAGAGGTAA
The DNA here is from genome assembly GCA_029006735.1 of Caryophanales bacterium. GTDB lineage: Bacteria > Bacillota_I > Bacilli_A > RFN20 > CAG-449 > UBA3210. The sequence goes on along the minus strand of JAQXGN010000038.1, from coordinate 10,955 downwards.
TAGTTTTTGGTAATAATGAAGTAGAAGATTATTTATGTGCTAAGGAAGCAGGATTGACTTGTTATTTAGTTGGTGATTATATAATAAAAGATGATAAAGAACTAAATATTAGAGCAATCAAGATGGAAGAAGTAATTCCAACCATAATTAAAGAGATCGAAAAAAGGAAGTAGAGATATTATGAAACCAATGAACTATTTAAAAAAAGGAGATAAGGTATATTTAGTCGCGCCTAGTTTTGGCTGTTTCTATGAACCATATATCACTAGATTAGAAAGTGCTATTAAAAATTTTCAAGAAGATGGATTAGATATTATTATCGGACCAAATGTATATTTAGCAAAAAATAAAGCAAGAAGTAATTCTAGTAAAAAATGTGCGAAGGAATTTAATGAAGCTTATTTAAATAGTGATGCAAAGGCAATTATATCGGTTGGAGGAGGAGAGATAATGTGTGAAATTCTCCCTTATATTGACTTTGAAAAAATAAAGAAAGCTCCATCAAAAATTTTTATGGGCTTTTCTGATAATACAAATTTAACATATACTTTAACAACTATTTGTGATGTTAAAACAATTTATGGACCTTGTATGGGGGCATTTTATTTTAAACCATATATTTATAATACTTTAGATAGTTATAATCTATTAACGGGGAAAGTTAATAAAATAGTTGGATATCCTTTCTGGGAAAGAAAAAAAATATATGATGAAAATAATTTATTATTACCACCAAATTATACGGAGAGAAAAAAAATAAGACTATATCCAAATAAAGAAGTGAATATACAAGGAAGATTATTAGGTGGATGTCTGGATGTATTACAAATTATTTGTGGAACAAAATATGATAATACTAAAGAATATTTAGAAAAATATAAAGATGATGGATTTATTTGGTATTTAGAAGCATGCGATTTAAATCCAGTCGCGATTGAAAGAGCATTATTCCAATTAAAAGAAGCTGGTTGGTTTAAATATGTAAAAGGGTTTATTATTGGTCGACCTCTTTGTTTTAATAAAAGATGTTTCAATATGACACATATTACTACGACAAAGAATGCTTTAAAGGATTTACATGTCCCATTAATTTTAGATGCTGATTTAGGTCATTTTAGACCAAGTATGCCTATAATTAATGGTGCTTTGGCTAGTGTTAAGGCTAATGATAATATCGAAATAACATATTTAGATGATTAAGAGAAAAAAAATGATTTCATATTTGAAAAAATTGTAATATGAGTCATTTTTTTATATAATGAAAATGATTTTAAATTGAGGGTTTTTTATGGCAGAAATAATAACACTTCTAGTTGGTTCAGCAATATTTATCACTGGTATGAATATGATGTCTAGTGGTTTAAAGAAGGCAACTGGAAAAGGATTGAAAAGTTTATTAAGAAAAATACAAAATAGTCGTTTACTTGGATTATTAATTGGTGCAGCTGTCACCGCATTAATTCAATCTTCTGCAGCAACCTCTGTTATGGTTATCGGTTTTATTAATGCTGGTATCATGAGTATGTTCCAAGGTGTTAGTATTATGCTTGGCTCTTTTATTGGAACTACTATTACCGGTGTTTTATCTGCTTTATCCTCTTTTGATTTTGCTCAATATTTATTACTATTATCATTTATTGGTGTAGTTTTAATGTATTTTAAGAATGAAAAAATAAAGCATATAGGTGAGATTTTATGTGGTTTAGGTATTTTATTCTTTGGTCTTGATACAATGAAACATGCATTTGCCGATGGTAGTGCAGTATATACATTCTGTAAAGAACTCTTCGTACAAGTACAAAACCCAGTATTATTATTGATTATTGGTTGTTTATTTACAGCATTAGTTCAATCTTCTTCTGCAACATCTGGTATCGTTATTGTTATGGTTGGAACAAATGCAATTTCTTTATCTAGTGGATTCTATTTAGTATTAGGCGCTACTATTGGTACAGTTATTACTACATTAATCGCAACGATTGGTGGAACAACTAATGCTAAAAGAGCAGGATTTATTTCTTTAATTATTAAAGCTATTACCGCAACAATTGGTACATTAGTCGTTTGGCTATTTGAAAAACCAATTAGTGATTTCTTTAACCATATCTTCAATAATAACTATGCTTTAGAAGTTGCTATTTTCTTAGTAGTTTATTCACTTATTGCATTTAGTTTAATGCTTCCATTTATTAAACCATTTGTTAGATTATCAGAAATCATTATAAGAGAAAAACCAAATAAACAATTAAAAGAAGCTATTTTATATATCGATGATCGTATGTTGAATACTCCTTCAATCGCAATGATGCAAGTAAAAAAAGAAATCGTTCATATGATGGAATTATCTTATAAAAACTTAGATAGAGGCTTTAATAGAATTATTTCACAAAATGGAAGTGAAGATAAATTAATCGTTGATACAGAAGAAAAAATTGATTACATCAATGTTAAAGTCACTGATTTCTTAATTAAATTAGCTGGTGTGGTTGAAAGAAATGATGAAAAAAAGATTGGTGCTTACTTCCATGTTATTAACGATATTGAAAGAATTGGTGACCATGCTTATAATTTTTACAAACAATCACATAAGATGGTTGAAGAAGAATTACAATTTAAAAATGATGTTGCTGATGATTTAAATTTGATGTATAAAGTTGTTCAAGAAATGACAAAACTATCAATTGATATTTTTGAACATAAAGAGTTTAAAGAATTACCAGAATTACATGTTTATGAAGAGCAAATTGATAAATTAAAAGCTAAATTATCAGAAGCACATTTTATTAGAATTTTAAAAGATGCAGATGAATCAAAACTTTCATCTTATTTCTCTACAATTGTTGGAGAACTTGAAAGAATTGCTGATCATATTACCAATGTTGGTTATTCTATTAAAAACCCAGTTGGTAGCGAAAATATTCTATAATTTAAGCGTTAATTTATTTAGTAATTGAGGTATTTATGGCTAAAGGAAGAAAATTGATTAATTTAAACTTTGTTAAACGAGTTAATAAATTAAAAGCTCAATATATTGAGTTTTTTAAGGAGAATCCAGAAGATGTATTTACTTCTCCTGGTAGAGTGGAATTATTAGGAAATCATACTGATCATAATCATGGTAAAGTATTAGTTTCTTCTATTGATTTAAATATTCTTGCTTTATCTAAAAAGACGGATGAACGAAAGATTGTATATTGGGGAGAAGGTTTTCCTCTTATAGAAATTGATATTGATGATTTAGATAATAGACCATCAGATTATGGTCAATCAACTGGTATGGTTCGTGGCGTTTTATATAAAATGAAAGAACTAGGATATAATATTGGTGGATTACATATTGGAGCAACTACATCTATTTTTAAAGGTGCAGGTGTTTCTTCTAGTGCGGCTTTTGAAATATTAATCGCAAAAATGATTTCCTATTATTATAATAATGATTCAATTTCTCCATTTACTCTTGCTCAAATTGGTCAATTTGCAGAATCTGTATATTTCAATAAACCATGCGGATTATTAGATCAATCAGGAATAGCTTTAGGCGCGATAAATTATATTGATTTTAATGATGTTGATGCACCAATTATTAAAAATGTATCATTTAATATCAAGGGATATTCTTTAATTTTAGTTAATACAAAAGATTCACATAGTGCATTAACGCCTCTTTATGCCAAAATTAAAAATGATATGTTTGATCTTGCTCATTATTTTAATAAAGATTATTTAAGACAAGTAAATAAAAATGATTTCTTTGATAAAAAAAATCAACTAATCGAAAAATTTGGTGAAGACGTATATTTAAGAGGTAAACACTATTTTGAAGAGAATGAACGTGTCGAAAAAGCATATGACGCTATTATTAAGGGTGATGGAAAGACACTTATTCAAATGATGAATGAATCAGGTGAATCAAGTTATTATCAATTGAAGAATTGCTATGTGCATTCAGAAGAAGAAAACTTACCTAAAACTATTTTGCTTTCTAAGAGAATTATTTCTGATGGAGCAGTAAGAGTTCATGGAGGAGGATTCGCAGGTACTATTATTGCTTTAATTAATGATAATGAAGCAAAGGATTATTTAAAACGATTAAGAAAGATTTATGGATACAATAATGTTAAACGTATCGCATTTAATCGTTATGGAACAAGATTTATCTGTAAAGTAGAGGAAGTGTAAAAAAATATATGGAAAAGAAAGAATACGTTCTAAATTTTATAAATTTAATATGTGAAAATAAATTTGATGAAATGTATAAGTATTTTACTAATAGAACAGTGATTGTATTTTTAGATAGTCATAAGGAAGTAACAGTTAGTGACTTTATTCAATATTTGGATGATACTTTTAATCATCAAGAGATTACATTGGGCCGTTTTTTTGAAAGTAAAGTATGTATAAAACAAGAAATTAAATCAGATAATTTTAAATATAATGCTTTATTATTTGAAGTAAAAGATCGACGTATTTCTCGAGTTGAAATATTTTAAATGTAATAGAACGTAATTAATAGATTAGGTAAGATATATTGCTATTAATGATGATATGGATACCATTAATGATAATAATGATATTGCACCATTTAAAAACATCTTAAATGATATGTATTTTAAAGACTTATCTAGAAAAGTAAAAGTAGCTAAGAAAAGTAGAAATTAAAGATGATTATATACTGGAACTCAAGTACCTTATGGATATAAAAAAGAGCCACTAGACAATAATCATCTTTTTTTTATCGCATCTAACCCACATTTTAATTTATAGAACCTCTTTTTTTTATATTAAAGTGTGATTTTATCTTGTATTTGCATAAGATTAAATGGTGATAAAATGAAATATTTTAAAACAGATGGAATTCGTGATTTAGGACAAGAATTGATCTTTTCGTTAATTCCTTTGAAACTAGGTAAAATAATTGGTAAAAGAGCTAAAAATGTTGTCATTGGAATGGATACAAGAATTACTAGTAATGAAATATATGATTTAGTAATTACAGGATTAATTACTAGAGGATGTGATGTCACTAGTTTAGGTATTGTTTCATCTAGTTTAGTTTCTTATATTTCAAAAAATGAAATGTTTGATTATGGTATTATGATTACTGCTTCTCATAATCCATATATTGATAATGGAATAAAAGTATTCTCTCATAATGGTGAGAAATTAAATGAAGAAGAGATTAATACTTTTGAAAAAGAATTAGATGAAGAAATAAATGAAGAAGAAATCCACCATTTAGGAAGAGTGTTTGATGGAAAAAAGTATTATTACAAATATGTTGATTACTTGAGAAATCAAATAGATATTTCTAATGAATACAGATTATTGGTAGATTTAGATAATGGTAGTTTATTTCAACTTTTCGACTTAGTTTTTAAAGGGAAAGTTCAATATGATGTGATTAACAATAAACCAAATGGAAGAAATATCAACGCAAATTGTGGAAGTGAGAATATTTCATCTCTACTTGATAGAATGACTTGTGACTATGATTATGGAGTTACTTTTGATGGAGATGGTGATCGCATCGTAATTATCAATAATCAAAAAAAGATATACAAAGGTGATGATTTATTGTATTTATTCGCGAAGAATAAGAAGCTGCAGAAAATAGTAACTACTAGAATGTCAAATATTGGCTTGAAAGAGCAAATGGAGAAAGAAAATAGGCGAGTATATTATTCTTCTATTGGAGATAAAAATGTCTTGGATGTCATGAAAAAAGAGAATATTATGCTAGGAGGAGAATCTTCTGGACATATCATTTTTTTAGATAAAAATCCAACTAGTGATGCTTTATTAACTTTAATTGAATTTTTAAAATTAAAAAATAAAGATTATCATTTTAATCATTATTATGAAAAAACAATTAATATTTCCAAACAAAATAAGATGTATCTTTATAAATCTTATCTTTCTTTTTACGAAGAAATAAATGAGTTATTAAAAAACAAAGGAGAGATATTCATTAGAGAAAGTGGAACAGAAAATGTTGTGAGAATTAATATCCAGGCAAAAACAAAAAAACTCTTTAATTTAGTGATAAAAAGAGTAAAGGAATATTTTGCAATATGATGTATTATGAATACTATCAAAATGAAGCTAATGATAATACAGTAATATTAATTCATGGATGGGGAAGTTCTTCTAAATCATTATCTTTGATAAAAGATGAACTTATTGATTCTTATAATGTATTATTAATGGATTTAAAAGGGTTTGGTAAATCTAAATTAAATAAAGTTTATCATTTAGATGATTATTGCTTTGATATAAAAAGTTTGTTAGATAAATTAAAAATAGAAAATCCAATTGGTATAGGTCATTCTTTTGGTGGAAAAGTTTTAATGCGTTATCAAGAATTATTTCCAATAAAAGGATTATTATTAATCGCTCCAAGTGTAATTAAACCTCGATTTTCATTGATTAAGAAAATAAAAATTCTCATATATAAATTATTTAAAAAAATTGGGGTAAATATATCTTCTTTTGGAAGTGCTGACTATCGTAAGACAAAAGGAGATTTAAGAAAGACATTTCTTAACGTAGTTAATTACTATTTTGATAAAAAACGACTTAATAATATTGATAAATTGATTTACCTTGTTGGGTTTAAAGAAGATAAAGAAGTTAAAGTATATCAATTAAAAAAAGCAAAGAAACAATTGAAACAAGCAAAATTATTTATTTATGAGGGAGATCATTTTGGCTATTTTTATCATGTAAAGAGTATTCGATTACTTGTTGATGATATTAAAAGGATAACATGTAATGATATATAGAATTTTTGGATTAATTAGTAATAGTGTAACACTTTTTTTCTTAGTTACTATTTTTGTTAATCAGTATTATTCTATTAAAAGATTTATTAAAATTAATATGATTATTTTAACAAAAAAAGTTAATAAATCTATTTTCTTTTTATATCTGATTAGTGTGATTTTTTCGCTTAAATCGAGCATTATTTTAATATTTTTACCTTTGATTTATTCTTTATTATTTATTTATATTAATAGACCAATTAAGATTCGTATTACAAGAAAGAATTTGACTCTTTTTTTGTTTAGTTTAATAGTTAGTTTCTTCCTTCCATCAGTCTACTATTTTAATAGTTTAATTAGTATCATTTTAGCCTTTATTATTCAATATCCAATAGAATTTATCATTAAGAAATATTATTTAAAAAAAGCAAGGAAAAAAATAAATCCACATACTATTTGCATAGGGATAACTGGATCATATGGAAAAACTAGTTTTAAGAATTTTCTATATGAATTCTTAAAAACTAAATTTAAAGTGAAAATGTCTCCGGGTAATGTTAATACATTAATGGGATTAACTAAATTTATTAATGAAGAAGTGGATTCGAATGAAGAAGTACTAATCTTTGAAATTGGAATAGATGAAGTAAATGGAATGAAGAAATTTAGACAACTATTATCGTTAGATATTGGAATTATAACTTCAATTGGTTCAAATCATCTAGTGAATTTTAAAACGTTAGATAATGTATTTAAGTCTAAATTGCAAATAAAAGAATTACTTAAAGATAATGGTTTATTATATCTAAACAACGATGATGAATATTTATCGAGAATAAAATCGTCACATCGAGTTATTAAATATTCAAAAAAGAATATTAAAGAATATGAGTTAAAGGAAACTGGAATAAAAATAAAATTATTTTCTCATGATCTTAAGATTAAGGTTTTTAGCCCATATTTGATTACATATTTAGATGCGTTAATAAAGATTGGGTTAGGTTTTAAAATGTCGAGAATCGAGATGATACGTGGAATATCTAATCTAAAAATGATTAAAAGAAGATTACAAATTTGTAAAACAAAAAGAGGTTATTTAATAAATGATTCATATAATGCGAACTATTTAGGAATAAAAAATGCAGTAGAAGTATTAGATATGTTTAAAGGAAGTAAAGTGATTGTTACCTCGGGAATAATCGAATTAGGGAAAGATTTTGTTAAACAAAATCAATTAGTTCGTGATTTATTTGAAGGGAAAAATGTAATTTTTGTAGGAGAAAAGAATCATCCATTATTGATTGATCATCATTTTCAATCTTTATATACCTTAAATTCACTTAATGATGCATATACATTAATAGAGTCTTTACAATTTGAAAATGTTTTGCTTCTTTCAAAAGGTGAAGATATTTTTTTGAGGTAGATAATGAAAACAATTTGTATAGTTTATGGGGGAGATTCTCCTGAATCAGAAATTTCAGTTTTAACTTCTTTAAAGGTTTATAAGGAATTGAAAGGTAATAATATTCCTTGCTTTTTAGTTTATTTGAATCATAAGGGAGAGTTTTTTACTGGGAAAGCTTTAGAAAATGTGGATAATTATTTAACATACAAATGCTTTTCTAAAGGCAAATTTATAAAGATTAATAGTAACTATTATTTTCTTTCTCATTTAAAAAAACATAGGTTTGATGAGGTGTTAATCTTAGGCCATGGTCCAAGAATTGAAGATGGAACAGTAGCTTCTTATTTCCAAACGAAGAATATTCCATATCTTTATGATGATTTATCTAATGCTAGTTTAATCCAAGATAAATCGCGTTTTAAGATGATTATGGATTATTTAAAAATAAAACAAACTTCATTTGAAATAATTTATAAACATCAATTTGAAAAAGATAATAATCTTTATTTGACTTTAAAATATCCCCTTATTGTAAAACCTGCGAATTTAGGATCATCAATTGGTATTAAGAAAGTCAATAATAAGGAAGAATTAATCCTTGGTTTAAATAGTGTATTTGAATATGATGAAACTGCAGTAATTGAAGAATATGTAGTAAATAAGAAAGAATATAATATTGCACTTGTTGGATATGAAAATAAAAGAATCTTATCGCAGATAGAATTAGTGAGTGATAATGCAAAAGTTTTATCTTTTTATGATAAATATGATTATAGTAATAAAAATGAAAAAAGGATTATAAATCCTTTAATTGAAGATTCTATTAAAGAGGAAATAGAAAGAAATACATTGAAAGTATTTACTCAATTGAACTTATGCGGAATTTATCGATTTGATTATATTTTTGATACTTCTCATAATGTTTTATACTTAAATGAAATCAATGTTGTTCCTGGCTCTTTGGCTTATTATTTATTTGAAGGTAAGGGGATTAAGTTTATTGATTTAATCTTAATGGATATTAGAATACTTAGGAAGAAAAAAGAAAATAGATTATATGTGAAAAAAACATTTGAAGAAGGTTTCATTAAAGATATTGATATATCAAAATTAAAAAAATAGAAATAATAATAGTTTTTCAGTAAGGAAAATAAAGGCAAAAAGTAAAATACTTTTTAATTTATATAAAAATGTGCTAAACTATGTATGAATTAGAAAAGGAGATTTAAATATGTCAACACCACATAACAATGCAGAATTAGGCGATTTCGCAGAAACAGTATTATTACCAGGAGATCCTTTAAGAGCAAAATTTATCGCTGAAACATTTTTAGAAGATGTAAAAATGGTTAATGGCGTTAGAAATATGTTAGGATATACAGGCTATTATAAAGGTAAAAAGGTATCAGTAATGGGCTCAGGTATGGGCATGCCTTCAATCGGTATTTATTGTTATGAACTTTATGCTTTTTATGGAGTTGAAAAGATTATTCGTATCGGTTCTTGTGGAGCTTATTCACCTGATTGTAAATTGTATGATTTAATTATTGCTCAAGGTGCTTGTACTAATTCTAATTGGGCTCATCAATATGGATTAAGTGGAACATATTCTGCAATTGCAGATTTTGATTTATTAAAAAGAGCATATGATGTTGCATTAGAAAGAAAGTTTAATGTTCATGTTGGTAATATTTTATCTAGTGATATTTTCTATAATGATCAGCCAGAAGCATGGAAAAAATGGGCAAAAATGGGTTGTTTAGCAGTTGAAATGGAAAGCTATGCATTATATTCGACTGCAGCATATTTAAATAAAAAAGCTTTATGTATTCTAACAGTATCAGATAGTTTTATTTCACCAGAAATTACTACTGCAGAAGAAAGACAAACTAGCTTTAGACAAATGATGGAAGTTGCATTAGAAATAGCATAGGAAAGGGAATTATGTTAGTTGGAGCAATTATTGTAATCTTATTATTAGTTGCAGGTTCAATTTTACTTATCTTTTGGCCCAAAATTAGTAAACGAAATGAAGAAAAAGATTTTTTAAAAGACACATATCATTCAGTTTATAATATCGCCATGGATAAGGATTTTTATGTAATTCATGATGTTGCAATAGAAATAGATACAAAAATTATTCACTTCAATCATATTTTATTTGGTAATAAGTATATTTATTGTATTAGTGATTGTTATCATAATGGTCATTTATCTGGTAAATATAATGATCAACAATGGTTCAAATATTTAGAAAATGGCGAAATAATTCACATAAAAAATCCAATGTTACTTCATTCGACTAGAATTAGATATTTAAATTCAGTACTAAATTCAGAAGATTTAATTATCGGAATTTGCGTAGTAAATAATCAATGTTTACTAGATGAATTGAAAGATTCTCCAAGTAATGTTGTAATACTTCATGAAAATGAAATTAGATCATATGTTTATTCGAAAGAGAAAGAAAATATTATGCCAATCGATGCGATTCAATTAGACTCATTAGTACATCAAATTTATAATAAAAATATTGAAACTAAAGAGAATATTGAAAAGCAAAATGGATTAATTAATGATTAGTTAAAGTGAATTTGATTTATTAATCAATTCACTTTTTTAAATAAAAAATGATGAAAGTTTTATTGAACTTGTAAAGTATTCGTAGACACACAAAAAAGTCTATGAGTACTTTTTTTGTTATACTCATTATAAGGAGGTAATAATTATGGGAAGACCAAAAGGTGGAACTAACAAAAAACATACCAAAGAAGAAAAACTTACTA